>NZ_JBEZXZ010000347.1:0-4951 GCF_040638275.1 Actinoplanes sp. NPDC026623
CCACCGCCCACACCCGCTGCCCCCGCCGAACCAGCACGGCCGCCGCCCCGCGAGGCGGGACGGCGGCCGTTTCGCCTGTGTGCGGCTCAGTAGGACGGCAGCGACGGGTCCACCGTGTTGACCCAGGAGACGATGCCACCCTGCACGTGCACGGCGTCCTTGAACCCCGCCGCCTTGAGGGCCGCGAGCGCCTCCGCCGAGCGCACGCCCGACTTGCAGTGCAGCACGATCTGCCGGTCCTGCGGGAAGCGGGCGAGCGCCGCGCCCGACAGGATGTCGCCCTTGGGGATCAGGGTCGCGCCCGGGATGCTGACGATCTCATACTCCGCGGGCTCGCGGACGTCGACCAGGAACACGTCCTTGCCCGCGTCCTGCATGTCCTTGAGCTCGCGCGCGGTGATCGTCGCGTTCAGGGTCGCCTCCTGCGCCTCCTCGGAGACGGCGCCGCAGAAGTCCTCGTAGTCCTCGAGCAGGTCGGTGACCGTCGGGTTCTCGCCGCAGAGCGCGCACGCCGGGTCCTTGCGGACCCGGACCTTGCGGTACTCCATCTCCAGGGCGTCGTAGACCATCAGCTTGCCGACCAGCGGCTCGCCGATGCCCGTGATCAGCTTGATCGCCTCGTTGACCTGGATCGAGCCGATCGACGCGCAGAGCACGCCGAGGACGCCGCCCTCGGCGCAGGACGGGACCATGCCGGGCGGCGGCGGCTCCGGGTAGAGGCAGCGGTAGCAGGGGCCGTGCTCCTCCCAGAACACGGACGCCTGGCCGTCGAAGCGGTAGATCGAACCCCAGACATACGGCTTGCCGAGCAGCACCGCGGCGTCGTTGACCAGGTAGCGGGTCGCGAAGTTGTCGGTGCCGTCGACGATCAGGTCGTATTGGCTGAAGATCTCCTTGACGTTGTCGCGGTCCAGCGCGGTGTTGTGGATGACCACATTCACCAGCGGGTTGATCTCCCGGATGCTGGCCGCGGCGGACTCGGCCTTTGGCCGGCCCACGTCGGAGACGCCGTGGATGACCTGGCGCTGAAGGTTGGACTCGTCGACGGTGTCGAAGTCGACGATGCCGAGCGTGCCGACGCCGGCCGCGGCCAGGTAGAGCAGCGCGGGAGACCCGAGACCACCCGCGCCGACGGCCAGGACCTTGGCGTTCTTCAGCCGCTTCTGCCCGTCCATCCCGACGTCGGGGATGATCAGGTGACGCGAGTAGCGACGGATCTCGTCGATGCTCAGCTCGGCGGCCGGCTCGACGAGCGGGGGCAGTGACACGGTGAACTCCCCGGGATCGACGGTAGGTGCGCCACCCATTCTTGCTCCTCCGGCGGCGGAGCCGGACATGACGTGCGACACCGGCCCGACATGCGGGATGGGGAATCAACGATCACTCGACGGGGTTGCCCGCGTACCGCCTGCCGTCGAGGTACGGCCAGGAGTTGGCGACGCAGCCCTTGAGGCCGTAGGTCTGCTGCATCATCACCGGCGCGGGCTCGCCCCGGCCGGCGCAGGCCTCGTGGCCGTGGCCCAGCTGGTGGCCGACCTCGTGGTTGATCGCGTACGCCCGGTAGGTCCCGAGCGGTGCGCCGTAGTCCGGCACCGAGCCCTGCCAGCGATCATGGTTGATGATCACCTGGCCGGGCAGCCGGCACGAGGTGAACCCCCTGGTGTGCAGGCCGCCGCGGGCGCACATCCGCTCGGAGGTCCCGGCCGAGGCCAGGAAGATCGTGAACTCGGCGTCGGCCGGCCCCGGCACCCGCTGCAGCCGGAACTGCCGCCCGGCGGTCCAGCTGCGCGGATCGCCGAGGATCCGGTCGACCTCGCCGGCGAAGTCCCCGCCGTCGCCCTCGCCGAGATTCCGCTCGACCGCGACCCTGAAGCGCCGCAGCGGGCCGGCCGCGCCGAGCACCGGGCCCGGGCCCGGGGCGTAGACGAACCCGCCGGCGGCGGCCGCGGCACCGGCCGGCACCTCGTCGACGGCGTCGGGCGGCGCGGCGGGAGCCGGGGACGGCGCCACGGATGCGGGTGTCGCCGCCGACGCGGCAGCGCCGCCGGCGGGTGTCGCGGCCGGCGCGGTGGCGCGGCCGGGCGTGGGGTCGTCGCTGGCGGGGACCGCGATCGGCGCGGCACCGTTGCCGGTGGCCGGGTCGTCGCCGCCGTCAGTGCGCATGATCCCACCTACCACGAGGGCGGCGACCGCGACGACCAACAGCTGCGGCACGGCCGCGGAGCGACGCTCGCGTCTGCGCTGGTGGCGGTAGCGGGGCGTGTAATGCGCCACCGCCCGCGCGGACACTGCCCGATCCGCTGAACCCCTCGCCACCTCTGCCATTGCCACCGCCAGCGTGCCAGAGGCGGCGGTGGCCCACCGGGGTTTCCCGGAGTCCGCCCGCGGTCAGAGGCCCGGACCGGCGAACCGGCGGGCACCCCGCAGCGGCCACGCGTACGGCACGCAGCCGCGCAGCATCAGCGTCTGCTGCACCATCACCGGCGCCGGCCCGCCGCGCTTCGGGCAGCCCTGGTGGCTCTGGCCCAACTCGTGGCCGACCTCGTGGTTCACCACGTAGTCCCGGTACACCGCGAGCGGCACCCGGGCCGCGACGTAGGGCCGCGACGACAGCCGCCAGCGGTCCAGGTTGATGATCGCCTTGCCGGTCACCCGGCACGACGTGTAGGGCCGCCCGCCGACCGTGATGTTGGTGCCGCCCCGGCGGCACATCCGCCCGGCGGTGTCCCGGGTGGCGAGGTACACCGTGAAGCTCGCCGCCTCGTCGCCGGCCACCCGCTGCAACCGCAGCCGCCCGTCGCCGGTCCAGCTCCGCCGGTCACCCAGCGTCGCCTCCACCTGCGCCGCGAAGTCGGCCGGGTCCTCGTTGCTGCCCTGCTCCACCGCGACCCGGAAGCGCCGCAGCGGCCCCTTCCTCCCCAGCACCGGGCCGCGGCCCGGCGCGTACGCGAACCGGCCCGTGCCCCGCGCGGGCACCCGGCCCGGCAGGATGAGCCGGTTCGGCGGCGGCGCCGCGGAGGTGGGCGGCGCGGGCGACGGCGAGGCCGAGGCGGACGCGGACGGCGCCGGCGGCGCCGCGGACGGGGTGAGTGCCGCGACGGGGTCGACCAGGGGCCCGGACGGCAGGAACACCGGGAGGAGCATCCCGGCGGCCAGCAGCACGGCCGCGATGACCAGGCCCGCGAGCCACCAACGGCGCCGTCGATCGCTTCCGTTTCCGGGCGCGACGGGGGTACGGGAACCGATCATTGGGAACCAGCGTGCCACAGCGGGTCAGCCGCCGCCTTCCCACCGATCTTCCGGGCGACGTACGTCACCCAGGCCCGGGAGACCCATTGATCATCGCCTCGGCTCCCGCGGAACCGACGTCCTCGATCATCCCGATGACACCCCGCGCGACCAGGCGCGGAACCTCCATCTGGGCGACGTGGCCGACGCCGGGCAGGATCAGCAGCCGGCTGTCCGGTATCACCTTGGCGACCTGCACCGGCACCCGAGGATCGACCAGTTCGTCCCGGAGGCCGCCGATCACCAGGGTGGGCGCGGTGATCCGCGCGGCCAGCCGCCACTGCGAATTCACCCCCGGCAGGTACGCCCGGAGGAAGCTGGACACCAGCCCGCGCAGCGTCCCGAGGTAGGCCCGCGGATAGTGCTCGACGGTGTGCCGGAGCTTGATCTCCTCGATCGCCTCGACGCGGCGCTGCGGATTCACCTTCCCGGTGTCGCCGAAGCAGGCGAGCAGCACCTGCTCGGCGAGCTGCTCCGGGGTCATCCGGGCCATGCCCCAGGCGAAGAGCCGTTCGCCGCGCGGCAGGGCGAGCAGCGGCAGCATCGGGCCCTGCGCGGTGCGCCGGGGGTCGAGGAACGGCATGGCCGGCGAGATCAGCGTCAGGGTCCTGACCAGGTCGGGGCGCAGGGCGGCCACGCGTACGGAGATGGAGCCGCCGAGCGAGTTGCCGACCAGGTGGACCGGGCCGCGCCCGGCGTAATCCAGGTAGCCGATGAGCCGGTCGGCGAAGGCCGCGATGGAGTAGCGCGGGCTCGGGTCGCTGTAGCCGAAGCCGGGCAGGTCGACGGCCTGCGCGTCGAACCGGGCGGCGAGCAGCCCGGCGAAGTCCGTCCAGTTCTGCGAGGAGCCGCCCAGCCCGTGCACGTAGACGGCGGGCTCCGCGCCGGGCGCGGTGGACGGGGTGTCGCGGACGTGCAGCATGGCCCCGTCGATCACGACCCGGCGGGCCGGCCACGGCGGGGGCACGGCGCCGTCGGGCGGCAGCGCGTCGTCCGCCGCGAGGATCGCACCCTTCATCAGGACAACAGTGCCTCAAGGCGGCGGTTGATCGCAGCGAGAGTGGCACGAACCATGGCCTGCCGGTCGTCGCCGGTGATCACCGCCGACCCGGAGAGCTGCTCGACCCAGCCGCCGACCGAGAGCAGCAGCACGACGACTGCGACCTGCGTCGGCCCGAACGGCACGCACGCGGCGTGCTCGACGAAGCACTTCGCCGGGCCGTCGGCGTGGTCCGAGTGGGTGAGCAACTCGTCGACCGCGCTGGCGGTGGCCATCGCGCAGAGCCGCAGCAGGTAACCGTCGGTGGCGGGGCCGGTGGCCTCGCCGGAGGTGACCAGGCCGTTGACGACCAGCCGGACCTCGACGGTCGCCTCGGTGCCGAACGTGTTGACCTGCACGCTCTCGATCATCACGCGGGGGCCGGGGTGCTCGCCCGGGTCCAGCGGACGCGGCGCGGGCGGCTCGGAGCCGCCCGCCATCGGCGCCATGAACCCGGCGGTGGGGCCGGGGCCGAAGCCCGAGCCGGGCGGCGGCCGGCCGGCCGGGTTGGGCTGGCTGGGCACGAACGGGGTGACCGGGGCGCTCGGCGCGACGACCCGAGCGGCAGGCGGCGCGGAGGCCTGGGCCGCCGGCGCCGAGGTCCGGGCCGGCGGCGGGGCGGAC
>NZ_JBEZXZ010000348.1:0-4917 GCF_040638275.1 Actinoplanes sp. NPDC026623
GCCGCGGGCGGGTCGTCGGCTCCCGGGTTCCGGGCGGCAAGCTCGCCGGCGCGCCACACCTGCCGGCGACGCTGCGCGCGGCCATACACCGAGGTGCCGGCATGATCGCGCCGGGTGATGCCGCCGCGCCCCCGCCCCGGACGGACGGCCGGCGCCCGCGGATCGTGCATCCACGCGACCTGCGTGAGGCCGTCCACGTCGGTCGCGAGGCCAACCTG
Organism: Actinoplanes sp. NPDC026623; assembly: GCF_040638275.1. Taxonomy (NCBI): domain Bacteria; kingdom Bacillati; phylum Actinomycetota; class Actinomycetes; order Micromonosporales; family Micromonosporaceae; genus Actinoplanes; species Actinoplanes sp. NPDC026623. The sequence goes on from NZ_JBEZXZ010000348.1 coordinate 219, forward strand.
GTGCTCTTCGTCGTCGACGCGTCCGGGTCGATGGCCGCCCGCAAGCGGATGACCGTCGTCAAGACCGCCGTGCTGTCGCTGCTGCGCGACGCCTACCAGCGCCGGGACCGGGTCGGCATGATCACCTTCCGGGGTTCGTCCGCGGAGCAGGTGCTGCCGCCCACCTCCAGCCACGAGGTCGGCGTGCTGCGCCTCGCGAGCCTGCGCACCGGCGGGCGTACCCCGTTGGCGGCCGGCCTGCGCGCCGCGGCCGCGACCATCGCCACCGAGCGCCGCCGCGACCCCCGCCGCCGGCCGCTGCTGATCGTCGTCACCGACGGGCGCGCGACCAGCGGCCCGGACCCCGTGGTGGTCGCGCCGGCACTGACCGGCGTGGCCGTTGTGGTCGTCGACTGCGAGTCGGGCCCGGTCCGCCTCGGCCTCGCCCGCCGGCTCGCCGCCGCGCTCGACGCCGACGTCATGCCGCTCGAGGCCCTGGCCGCGGGCACCGCATCCAGCAGGAGGGTCGCCTGATGCCGCAGGGACAGGTCACGACGGTGCCGCTCGACGGGCTGACCACCCGCCAGCGACGCCGGCAGGCCGTGCTGGCCGTCCACACCGGACACGGCAAGGGCAAGTCCACGGCCGCGTTCGGGATGGCGCTGCGCGCGTGGAGCGCCGGCTGGCCGATCGGGGTCTTCCAGTTCGTGAAGTCCGAGAAGTGGCGCGTCGGCGAGGAGGCCGCGCTCAAGGCCCTGGGCCAGGCGGGCGGGGCACCCGTCGCGTGGCACAAGATGGGCGAGGGCTGGTCCTGGATCCAGCGCGCCGGCACCGAACGCGATCACGCGGCCGAGGCCGCCGAGGGCTGGGCGCAGATCAAACGCGACCTGGCCGCCGAGACACACAGGTTCTACGTGCTCGACGAGTTCACCTACCCGATGAAGTGGGGCTGGGTCGACGTCGCCGACGTGGTGGCCACCCTCGCGGACCGGCCCGGCACCCAGCATGTGGTGATCACCGGCCGCGACGCCCACCCCGACCTGCTCGCGGCCGCCGACCTGGTCACCGAGATGACCAAGGTCAAGCACCCGATGGACGCCGGCCGCAAGGGTCAGCAGGGCATCGAGTGGTGAACGTCCCCCGCGTCGTCATCGCGGCACCCGCCTCCGGGCACGGCAAGACCACCGTGGCAACCGGCCTGCTGGCCGCGTACGCCGCCCGGGGCCTGAAGGTCGCCCCGTTCAAGGTCGGCCCGGACTACATCGACCCCGGCTACCACTCGCTCGCGGCGGGCAGACCGGGCCGCAACCTGGACCCGGTCATGGTCGGCGAGGAGACGATCGGGCCGCTGTTCGCACACGGTTCGGCGGGCACCGATCTGGCGGTGGTCGAGGGCGTGATGGGCCTCTACGACGGCCGCACCGGCGCCGGCGACACCGGCTCGACCGCGCAGGTGGCGAGCCTGCTCGGCGCCCCGGTCATCCTGGTGGTCGACGCGGCCGCGCAGGGCCGCTCGGTGGCGGCGCTCGTGCACGGCTTCCGCAGCTTCGGCACCGTCCGGCTGGCCGGAGTCATCCTCAACCGGGTCGGCTCGGACCGGCACGAGGCGCTGCTGCGCGAGGCGTGCGAAGAGGTCGGCACCCCCGTACTGGGCGCGATGCGCCGCGCCGACGCGGTCGCGGCACCCTCCCGCCACCTCGGCCTGATCCCCGCCGCCGAGCGCCGCGCGGAGGCCGTGGCCTCGGTCGCCGCGCTCGCCGCGCTGGCGGCATCCTCCGTGGACCTCGACGCGGTGCTGGCCCTGGCCCGCTCGGCGCCGCCCCTCGCGGCGACCCCCTGGTCCCCGGCGTCCGGCAACCCCGCCCCCGGCCGCCCGGTGGTCGCGATCGCGGGCGGACCGGCCTTCACCTTCGCGTACGCGGAAACCGCCGAACTCCTGGCGGGCGCGGGCGCCGAAGTGGTGACCGTGGATCCGCTCCGCGACGAGGCCCTGCCGGAGCACACCCGCGCCCTGGTCGTCGGCGGCGGCTTCCCCGAGGTGTACGCCGCGGAACTCTCGGCGAACGAGCCGCTGCGCCTCGCCGTGGCGTCCCTCGCCGCCGTGGGCATGCCGATCGTCGCCGAGTGCGCCGGCCTGCTGTGGCTCTGCCGGACGCTCGACGGCAAACCGATGTGCGGCGTGCTGGACGCGGAGGCTGAGATGACCCCGACACTGACCCTGGGCTACCGCGACGCGGTGGCGCTGTCGGACAGCCCGCTGTTCCCGGCGGGTTCGCGGATCACCGGCCACGAGTTCCACCGCACCACGGTGCACCCACGGTCGGGCCTGCTGCTCGAACCGGCCGGGGGAGCGGCCTGGGCCTGGCGCGGTGCGGACCCGGAGGGCTTCGCAACGCCGACGCTGCAGGCCTCGTACCTGCATCTGCACTGGGCCGGAAACCCGTCGATCGCCCAGCGGGTCGTCACCCAGGCGGCAGCCCAGGCAATCACGGGCTCACGAGGCTGATCAGCATCCGTGGGTGGCGGGCGGCAGCGTCGGGTCGGAGCTCCGCCCGTTGCCTCCGGCGCGGGACGACCTGGCGAGCAGGCGCCTCCTCCGGCGTACGGTCCGGGGGTGACCTCGACGGGTTTGGTGGTGCTCGGCCTGGGCGCCCGCTCCGGCGTCGCGGATGACGAACTGGCTGCCGCGGCCGGCGCCGGGATCGCCGCCGCGGGTCTGCGGCCGGGGGACGTCGGTGTTCTCGCGACGCTGGATCGCCGGGCCGGCGAGACAGGCCCGCGGGCCGTCGCCGCCCGGCACGGCTGGCAGATCGTCTCCTTCACGGCCGCCGAACTGGCCGCCGTCGACGTTCCGCACCCCTCCGGCGTGGTGGCGCTCAGATCGGGCACCCCGAGCGTCGCGGAGGCCGCCGCGTTGTTCGCCGCCGGGCCGGGCGCGACCTTGATCGTGCCGAAGACGGTCTTCCTCCCCGGCGTGACCGTCGCCATCGCGCGAGGACGTCCGGCGTGACCGTCGCCATCGCGTGAGGGTGTCGGGCGTGACGGTTGCGGTGGCGTGAGGGTGTCCGGCGTGACGGTTGCGGTGGCGTGAGGGTGTCCGGCGTGACGGTTGCGGTGGCATTAGTGCTGGGCGGCGCATGACTCGACGACGCCGGCCCGGCCGTGCGGCGACCTGGCTGTGCGGATTTGCCGCCGGGGCCCGGACGGGCAATGGTGCGCTGTCGACTGCCGTCCATGCTGGTGAGCTTCGCCGGCGCTGGGTGCGGTCAGGCCGGGGCGCCGTCCGGGCCCGGCGGCGTCAGGTCGTCTCGGGTGCCCGGCCGAAGTCGACGCTCTTGGTCTCGACCGTGCCGGCGGTTCGTCCCGGGGCCCGGTGGCCGCTCCAGTACAGGTTTGTGTGTGCGATGACCTTGTCCGGTGTGGGCGCTCCCCACTTCGACAGGTCCTCGGTCGTGTGGGCGTCGCTGACCAGGGTCGCGTCGTATCCCCTGACGATCGCGCCGTGCAGTGTGGAGCGGATGCACTCGTCGGTCTGAGCGCCGGCGACGACGAGCCGGCCCACTCCGAGGTCCGACAGCACGGCCTCGAGGGTGGTCTCCTCGAACGAGTCGCCGTAGTGCTTCTCGACGAGCGGCTCGGCCTCGCCCGGAGCGAGCTCGGAGACGATGCGCCAGCTCTCGCTGCCCCGCGGCATGCCGTCGTCGCAGTGCTGAACCCAGACGACCGGGATCTGTTCCCGTCGTGCCTTCTCCACCAGGCTGCCGACGTTTGCCACGACGGTGTCGCGGTCGTGTGCCTCGCCGACGGCGCCGTTCTGCACGTCGATGACCAGCAGGGCGGTGTTGGGCCGGCTCTCGAGTGTTGTCATGGTCCCTCCTTGCGGGCGTCCTGAGACCACTCACGTTAGGCCCACCCTCCGACATGTTCGTCGGGCCGGGCCTCGGCTCAAGCCGTGGAGTCCCCGGCGACCCGCGCATGCAGGTGCATGTCGTGCCACCCGTCCGCGTGCAGCACGTTGCTGCGCAGGGTCGCCTCGTACGGGTAGCCGGCCCGCTCGGCGACCCGGCACGACGCCTCGTTGCGCGTCGAATGGAGAACCTCGATGCGGTGCAGGCCGAGCACCTCGAACGCCCATCCGGTGAGGACGGTCAGCGCCGTCGCGGCGAGGCCTCTGCCGCGGGCCTCCGGCAGCACCCAGTACGAGATCTCGGCGAGCCCGCCGGCGAGGTCGATGCTGCGCAGGCTGATCTGGCCGAGCACGCCGTCGTCCACGACGGCCCAGCCGGCTCCGGTCTCCTGCTGCCACCGTCGCGGCCAGTCACCGATCCACGCGAGGGCCTCGTCGACGGTCATCGACCGCGAATGCCACTGCCGGATTCCCGGCTCGTCGTAGGCCGCGGCGACGACGGAGGCGTCGGTGGCCCGCCACGGGCGCAGCGTGAGGCCCGGACCCGTCAGCACCGGCTGATCAAGCCGCGCCAAAGCGCCGGCGGCGACGACGGGAGAGACGAGTGAAGGCATGCCGACCATTAAAGCGACCCTGCCACCGGGCCGCCGGGCGCCGGGCCGGGCCGCCATCCAACCTCGCCGTCAGCCGGCATCCCGGCACGTGGCACCCGGCACTAGGCAGCGTCACCCGGCACCCGGACCCGGCACTGGCAGCGGCACCCGGCACCCGGCACCCGGCACCCGGCACCCGGCACCCGGCACCCGGCACCCG
>NZ_JBEZXZ010000349.1:0-4844 GCF_040638275.1 Actinoplanes sp. NPDC026623
ACCCGCCCGCGGAGGCGGCGCGCCGGGCGGCGGACGCGCGGCAGGCGGAGGCCGAGCGGCAGCTACGGGCGGCGCAGGAGGCCGAGGCCGCACGGCAGGCGGCCGAGGAGGCCCGCCAGGCCGAGGCAACCCGGCTGGCGCAGGCCGCCCGCGAGGCCGAGGCGGCCCGCCTGGCCGGCGGCGATTCTTCGGACGGCGGCATCAACCCGGTCTCGGGGGTGCCGATGGCGACCCGCCCCGGCCCGAACCCGGCCGCGTTCGCCGTGCCGATCGGCCGCCTGATGACCTCCGGCCCGACGGCGCCACCCAGGTACGCGGATGCGGACCTCGGCGCGACCTGGTTCACTGCCAAGCCCGGAACCGGCACCGAACCGGGCACGCCCACCGCCGCGGAGCCCGGCATCGAACCGGCCGGCCAGGACGAGGAAGGCAACGACGAGTCCGGCGGCGTGGTCCTCGACCTGGACATCACCGGGCTGGTCGGCGGCCCCGCCGGCGCACCCGCGGACCCGGAGCCGGAGCCGGCTTCCGGCCCGCGGACCCCGCCGGCCGCCGAGGAACCGGACGAGGCTCGGCTCGTACCAGATCCGGCGCCCGCCGAGGTCAGGCCCGCCGCGACCGACGGCACCGGGCCGCTGGGTCCGGAGGATCTGGCCGCGATCCGCTGGCGCCTCGACGGCGCCACGCTGCGCGAGGTCGTGGACGACCGGGACGCCCTGCGCGTACTCGGGGAGCGGCTCGACGGCCCGCTCTCCGAGGAGCGGGACAACGTCGCCAAGGCGGGGCTGCTGAGCGTACGGGCGGAGGTCTACCGCCTGCTGGAGGAGCTGGGCATGGCCGCCGCCGCCAGCCGCCTGGCGCTGGCACACGCCGAGTCCTCGGGGGACGTGCAGGCCATGGTCATCGCCCAGGCCGAGCTGGCACACGTGCTGCGGCTGCGCGGCGACCACATGGAGGCCGACCGGCTGTTCGAGCGGGCCGCCAGCGCCGAGGCGCCGGAGCTGCTGCGCAGCGTCGTGCACGAGAACGCCGGGCGCAGCTGTTTCGACCAGGGCCGGCACATGGAGGCGCTCGATCACTTCGCGCGCGCCGTGCGGCTGGGTCTGCCCGGCGATCAGGAGCTGGCGCAGCGCATCGACGTCGCGCTCGAGGCCGTCTACATCCACGTGCTGCGGGACGGGTGGGGGCCCTACCCGCGCTCGCGGCGCGAGATTCTCGGCCTGGTCAAGGACGCGGAGCAGGAGCAGAGCTAGCCATCAGGCCGAGGTCGGGCCCCGGCCCGGCCACGGCCACCCGGCCGCGACCCGACGTCTTCGCCTCGTAGAGCGCCGCGTCCGAGGCGGCCACCAGGCCGTCGACGTCACCGGCGTCACCGGGCAGCACCGCGACGCCGATGCTCAGGCTCGGCGGGCCGCCGGGCAGGTCGGTGCGGGCGGCGACGGCCGCGCACAGCCCCTCGGCCACGCCGGGCGCGGTGCGCCGGCCCGCGCGCAGCAGCACGACGAACTCGTCGCCGCCGAGGCGCGCCGCGACGCCGTCCTTGCCGACCGCGGTGCCCATGGCGGTGGCGACGGCCCGCAGGACCCGGTCGCCCTCCGCGTGCCCGAAGGTGTCGTTGATCGCCTTGAAGTGGTCGAGGTCGACGGTGAGCAGCGCCAGTTCGCCGCCGGTGCTCCGGGCCCAGGCGCCCGCGTCGGCGAGGGCCTCGTCGAAGTACCGCCGGTTCGCCAGGCCGGTGAGGTGGTCGGCGTGTGCCTGCCGCTCGAGGACGTCGCGCAGCTTGTCCGCCCGGCGGCGCAGGGTGTGCACGACGGCGGCGGCCATGGACATGGCCAGCACCATGGCGGTCCAGTCGGCGAGGCCGACCCGGAGTCCCAGGATCGGGAAGACCGTGAGCCCGGCCCCGGCGAACGCCATCGTCAGGTTGAGGGACAGGACGCGGGTGCTGAGGAAGTTGGCCGCGTACAGGACGGGCCAGAGGTAGAAGAGCAGCGCGCCGCTGGAGGCGTCGTGGCTGGCGATGTTCAGGACCGAGATCGTCGCGGTGGCGATGAGCGGCGCGGCGAACCAGAACGGGCGCGGGATCCGCCCGGGCCGCCACCAGCAGACGAGGCCGGTGAGGCCCATGAAGACACTCGAGAGCAGGCCGACGGCGCTGACCTGGGACGTCAGGATGGATACCGCCGTCAGGTACGGGGATCCCGCCAGCGTCAGGTACACGATCGAGCGCGACGCCCCATGCAGGTCGCGAAGCTCGTACGCGAAGTGGTCCCTCGTCTGCGGCACAGCTGTCGATCGACGCCTCGCTAGCCCAGTTGAGCCTTTCGGGGCCTCAGCCCGGTGGGATCCCGGTCTGCACGGACACGATGGCGGCGAGGAGGAGCAGCGCGGCGGGTGGCGGTCGGCGGTCGAGTCCGATCATTCGGTGCGCAGCGCGACGACCGGGTCGAGTCGCCCGGCCCGTTGCGCGGGCACAACGCCGAAGACGATGCCGACCAGCGCCGACACGCCGAACGCCAGGGCCAGCGACCACCAGCTGACGGCCGCCGGCACCGGCGACAGCCGGTCGACGAGCAGCGCTGCGGCGATGCCGAGCGCCATGCCGATGACGCCGCCGGTCGTGGTGAGCAGGACGGCCTCGAGCAGGAACTGCAGGCCGATGTCGCGGGGCCGGGCGCCGACCGCCTTGCGCAGCCCGATCTCCCTGGTGCGTTCGCGGACCGAGACCAGCATGATGTTGGAGACGCCGACGCCGCCGACGAGCAGGCTGATCCCGGCGATGGCGGCGAGCACCCCGGTGAGCACGCCCAGGATGTCGCCGAGCACGCCGAGGATCTGTTCCTGGGTGACGGCGCTGAAGTCGCTGTCGGGGTGGCGCTTGCTGAGGGTGGCGACGACGTCGCGGCCGAGGACGTCGATGCGTTCGCGGTCCGGGGCGCGGATGGCGAGCGCGTCGATGCGGTCGGTACCGAGCAGGCGCTGCGCGGCGGTGACGGGGATGTGCACCTCGCCGTCGCGGTCGATGCCGAGGCTCTGGCCCAGCCTCTCGAACGTCCCGATCACCCGGAACCGGACCCCGCCGATGGTGATCTGGCGGCCGATCGGGTCGCGGTCGCCGAAGAGCCGGGCGGCGACGCCGGCGCCGAGCACGGCGACGCGGCGTGCCGTGTTGACGTCGGAGCGGGTCAGGTAGCTGCCGCGGTCCAGGTGCCGGACGAACACGGTCGGCGTGGTCTCGAGGACGCCCTGGATGCTGGCGAACGTGGTCCGGCTGCCGGCCCGTACGGTCTCGCCGGAGGCGACGGTGACGGCGACCCGGCCGGGGTCGCCGACCACCCGGCCGACGGCCTCGACGTCGTCGAGCGAGAGGGTCGACACCGACGGCGCCGAGCCGGCCTCGAGCCGGCCGGGCACGACGATGAGCAGGTTGGAGCCGAGCCCCTCGACCTGCTGCTCGATCTGCTGCTTGGTGCCGGTGCCGATGGCCACCAGGGCGACGACCGCGGCGACGCCGATGACGACGCCGAGCATGGTGAGCACGCTGCGCAGCCGGTTGGCGCGCAGCGCGTCGAGGGCGACCCGCCAGGCCTCTGCCAGCCTCACCCGGCGCCGTCCCCGGGTGCGGGGTCGACGATCAGGCCGTCGCGCATCACGATCTGCCGGCCGGCCCGGTCCGCGACCTCGCGGTCGTGGGTGACCAGCACGATCGCCACACCCTCGGCGTTCAGGGACTCGAGCAGGGCGAGCACCGACTGCCCGGTGGAGGAGTCGAGGTTGCCCGTCGGCTCGTCGGCGAGCAGCACGGACGGGGCGGTGACCAGGGCGCGGGCGATGGCGACGCGCTGCTGCTCGCCGCCGGACATCTGGTTGGGCCGGTGGTCCAGGCGGTGGGCCAGGCCGACCCGATCGAGCATCTCGGCGGCGCGGGCCCGGCGCTCGCGGCGGCCCATGCCGCGGTAGACCAGCGGCAGGGCGACGTTGTCGCGGGCGGTGGTGCGGGCGAGCAGGTGGAACGACTGGAAGACGAAGCCGATGGTCTCGTTGCGCAGCCGGGCCATCTCCGGCGGCGAGAGCGTTGCCACGTCGCGGCCGCCGATCAGCAGCGTGCCGCCGGTGGGCCGGTCGAGCCCGCCGAGCAGGTGCATGAGGGTGGACTTGCCGGAGCCGGAGGTGCCGACGATCGACAGGTAGTCGCCCTCGGGGACGGTCAGCGAGACCCCGCGGAGGGCGGCAACGGAGACCCCGTCGAGCTGGTACGTCCGGGTGACGTCGACGGCGACTATCGCGGGCGCGGGGCTCACGGCAAGGTCTGCCCGGCGCTGACCTGGTCCGCGCCGCCGACGACGACCTGCTGGCCGGCGGTGATGCCGGAGACCACCTGCACGACGTCCTCGCCCTGCACGCCGAGGGTGACCGGGACCCGCTCGGCGTGCCCGCCGCGGACCGCCCACACCGTGTCGTGGCCGTCTGCGGAGACGATCGACGACGCCGGCACGGTCACCGCGCCGGTGGCCTGGCGCACCTGAAGGCGCACGATGGCGCTCATCCCGGGTCGCGGGGTCGGCGCGGTCCGGCCGTCGGCGTAGCGGCCCCGGCCGAGGACGAGGCGGACCCGGTAGGACACCCCGCCGCGGGCGGAGGTGGTGGGCAGCAGGTCGACGGCCCGCACGGTCGCCTGGTAGGTGGCTCCCGTGGCGGCGTCCAGCTCCGCGGTGGCCCGGCCGCCGGGCTCGACGAGCAGCACGTCGGCATAGGTGACCGTAGCCATGGTGAATCGACTTCCTTTCCACCGGCAGGAACGTGCCGGACGATCCGAGTGGGAGGAACACGCGTGGCAAGCCACA
>NZ_JBEZXZ010000350.1:0-4824 GCF_040638275.1 Actinoplanes sp. NPDC026623
CCCCGGGGGCGCCGCGCCCCGGGGGGGGCCGTTCGCGGGGCCCCCCCCCCCCCGGGGGGGGCGCCCCCCCCGGGGGGGCCCCCCCCCCCCCGGCGGGTCAGTTCCAGCTATCGATCTTGACGTCGTGCGGGTCCGGAGCGCCCTTGCCGGTCTCGACCAGCGACTTCAGGCTCATCAGGTAGACCGCCCACTTGGTGCTGCAGTGGTGCATGAACTCCACCGGCTCGCGCCAGCCGCGGTGGGCGAAGAGCACGTCGGTGTATTCGCCGGCCGGGGAGAGGCGCCAGTCGACCTGGGTGCCGATCCACTCCTCGGGCCCGTCGACCACCTCCCACAGCACGCGCCCGGCCGGGTCGAGCTCGAGGACCTTCATGTCGAACCCGCCGCCGTCGGCGACGGAGAACCGGAACTGGACCACGCCGCCGGGCGCGTCGCCCTCGCCCCGGGTGTCGGTCGTCCACCAGCGGGTCAGCCCGTCGGTGGTGGTCAGGGCCGCGTAGACCTCGGCCTCCGGCGCCTTGATTCCGACCTTGTGCAGGATGTCAACCATTGCCGTTTCCCTTCTCCACAATCTCCACTATCGAATGTCTTTCGCGCGCTGCACCGCCTCGGCGATGAGCTTGATGCGCCGCAGCCTGGAGTCCCACGCCGCGCCGACGGAGGACAACTGCGCGACCGCGCGGGCAAGCTGGGCCTCGTCCACCCGGTAGCGCCGCTCCCGGCCGGCCGGCGTGCCGTGCACCAGGCCGACGCGGTCGAGCACGCCGAGATGTTTCGCGATGGCCTGGCGGGTCACGGGCAGCCGCACGCTGAGGCTGGTGGCCGTGCCCTCACCGTCGGCCAGGAGCAGGTCGAGCATCCGCCGACGGGTCGGATCGCCGACCGCGGACCACAGGTCGTCGTCGACGGCCGTGATCACGGCGCCGACACCAGCCGTGCGACGTAGTCGCCCAGCCGGGGCACGAAGGTGTCCCAGCCGGTGCTGTGGTCGAGGTAGTGCTCCGCGACCTTCGCCTCCTCCCAGCCCATCTCCCGGAACCCGGTCTCGGTGAGCCGGATCGTGGTGCCGGAGCCGGACGGGGTGAGCTCGAAGGTGACCAGCAGCGAGTCGGCGGAGTCGACGTCGCCGTCGTTGTGGCACCAGCGGAACGAGAACAGCCGGGGCGGCTCGGCGCTCACCACCCGCATCGGGACCACCTGGACCCGGTCGCCCCAGACGAACTCGCCGACCGCGCCGGGGGCGACGTCGTACCTGGCGTCGTCGGTCCACCACTGCGAGATGTGCTCGGGCCTGCTGACCACCTCGAAGACCACCTCGGGCGAGGCGTCGACGTGGATCTCCCGCTCGATGCTGCCGTACTCCATGCTCGCCACGCTCTCTCGATAAGCAACCATCGGTTGCGTATCAAGCTAGCCCACCTCCGGCCGATACGCAACCATCGGTTGCCCATGTGAGCGCAGGTGCCATCGGCCACGGGGGGTACGGTGATGTTCGATGCTCAAAGTGGCGACGATCGGCGTCTACGGCTTCGACGGCGAGACCTTCCTGCAACGGCTGCGGCAGGCGGACGTCCGCCTGCTGCTCGACGTGCGCCAGCGCCGCGGCGTCCGCGGGCCCGAGTACGCCTGGGCGAACTCGCGCCGGCTGCAGGCGGCCCTCGCCGGCGCCGGGATCGGCTACGAGCACCACACCGAACTGGCACCCACCACCGAACTGCGCCTGATCCAGTACGCCGAGGACGACCGCGAGGGGGTCGGCCGGCGCTCGCGCCACGAGCTCGCCGCCGAATACGCCCGGCGCTACACCACCGAGATCCTCGACAACGCCGACCTCACGCCGATCCTGTCGGCGCTGCCGGACGGCGGGACCGCGGCGCTGTTCTGCGTGGAGCGCGATCCCGAGGCATGCCACCGTTCGCTGATCGCCCGGCGGCTGACCGAGCGGCACCGCCTCGAGATCGAGCACCTGCGCCCGCTGTGACCCATGGTTCGATGGCGGGATGACTGATCAGTCGCCGCTCTCGGCGCACGAGATGCTCGACATCGTGGACGAGGACGACCGCGTGGTCGGCCGGGCACCACGCGCCGAGGCGTACGCCAGGAGGCTGCGGCACCGCTGCGCCGCCGTCCTCACCCGCGACCCGGACGGCCGGATCTTCGTGCACCGGCGGACGGCCCGCAAGCTCGTCTTCCCCAACATGTACGACATGTTCGTCGGCGGGGTGGTCGGCGCCGGCGAGACGTACGACGAGGCGGCGTTGCGCGAGGCGCGGGAGGAGCTCGGGGTGCGGGGCCTGCCCGCGCCGGTGCACCTGTTCACGTTCCGCTACGAGTCGCCCGAGCACTCGTGGTGGGCCTCGGTCTACGAGGTGCGCTGCGACGAGCCCGTGCGCCCGCAGGCCGAGGAGGTCGCCTGGCACTCGTTCCTCACCGAGGAGGAACTGGCCCGGAAGATCCCCGAGTGGACCTGGGTGCCCGACGGCCTGGAGGCCTACCAGCGGCTCCGCGCCTGGCGGGACGGATCGGTTGATCGGGACCGATAACGTGCCGCCCATGCGACTGCCCCCACTGCCCGCACCGTCAGCCCCGCTCACGCCACAGCAGATGGCGCAGCGCGTCGTCGGTGATCGGCCCGCCGAGGTGACCAGCCCGATCACCATCAGCCCCTACGATCCGCGCTGGCCGGAACGCTTCCGGCGGGCGCAGACCCGGATCCGGGCGGCCCTCGGTGACCGGGCCCAGGTTGTCGAGCACGTCGGCTCGACCGCCGTGCCGGGGCTGGCCGCCAAGGACCGCATCGACATCGACCTGATCGTCGCGGACCCCGCCGACGAGGACGCCTACGTGCCGGCGCTGGCCGCCGCGGGCTTCACGCTGCGCACCCGGGAGCCGCACTGGTACGAGCACCGCTGCCTGTGGACCGACAACCACGACGTCACCCTGCACGTCTTCGGCCCCGACTGCGACGAGCACCTGCGGCACCTCATCTTCCGCGACTGGCTGCGCGGTCACCCCGCAGACCGGGACCGCTACGCGGCGCGAAAATACCGGACCGCGGCGGAGCATCCGATGTCGATGGCGCACTACACCCACGGCAAGGCCGACGTCATCGTGGAGATCCTCGAGCGCGCGGGGCTCAAGCCGGCGTGAAGAGCAGGTCGAGGTGGGCGTCGAGCGCGCGCAGGGCGACCTCCGGCGTGTAGTGGCCGCCGAGCAGATAGACGCCGAGCCCCTCCATGGTCGCGAGCAGGCCGGCCGCGGCGGCGTCCGGGTCCTTTGCCGCGCCGCCCGAGCGGATCAGGCCGGCCACGAACCCGAGCAGTTCGCGGGTCTGCTCACGCAGCGGGGCCGCGGCCTCGACCCGGACCGCCGTGTACGCCAGGAAGGCGAGCGCGACCCGCCCGTACGCCCGGCTCTCGTCGTCGAGCGGCAGCACCCCGGTGAGCAGCGTGCGCAGCATCGGGCGCGGGCCGGGGTCCGCGCCGAGCCGGCCCATCCGCTCGGTGATCCGGGTCTGCTGCCGCTCCTGGACGACGGCCATCGCGAAGGTCATCATCTCGTCCTTGGTGCGGAAGTAGTGCTGCACCATGCCGGTCGACACCTCGGCCGCCGCCGCGACATGCCGCAGGCTGACCGCCTCGAGGCCCTGCTCGGCGGCGACCCGGAAGAGCGCGTCCGCGATCAGGGTGCGCCGCGCCCGATGGTCCACCTGCTTCGGCATGCCGACGATGATTTCACAATGCAGTCATACCGCCGCGCCGGACGCCCGGGGTCAGGGCCGCAGGTGCGGCCCCAGCAGGGTCAGGTCCGCGGGCGAGAGCCGGTCGCGGGCGGTCTTCGCCTGGTGCCAGTACGGGTACAGCAGCGGCGGCGCGCTCGCCTCGTCGAGCCGCGCGCGCTCCTCGGCGGTGAGCGTCAGGTCGGCCGCGGCCAGGTTGTCGGCGAGCTGCTCACCGGTCCGCGCCCCGATCACGAGCGACGTGACGGCCGGCCTGCCCAGCAGGTACGCGAGCGCCACCTGGGCCGGCGAGACGCCCCGGTCGGCGCCGATCGACACCAGCACCTCGACCGTGTCGTAGAGCCGCTCCTGGTCGTACACGGGCGGCTCGTTCCACTCGGTGAGCTGGCGCGAACCGCCGGACGGCCGCACGCCGCGCCGGTAACGGCCGGCCAGCAGGCCGCCGGCGAGCGGGCTCCACACCAGCACGCCGAGCCCCTGGTCGACGGCGGCCGGGATCAGCTCGTACTCGGCGTCGCGGGCCTGCAGCGAGTAGTAGATCTGCTGGCTGACGAAGCGCGGCAGCCCGGTGCGGTCGGCGGTGCCGAGCGCCTTCATCAGCTGCCAGCCGGCGTAGTTGGACGCGCCGACGTAGCGGACCTTGCCGGACCGCACGAGCGAGTCGAGGGCCTCGAGGGTCTCCTCGAGCGGCGTCTGCCCGTCCCACTCGTGCACCTGGTAGAGGTCGATGTGGTCGGTGCGCAGCCGGCGCAGGCTGGCCTCGCAGCCGGCGATGATGTGATGCCGCGAGAGGCCGGCGTCGTTGGGCCCCGGGCCCATCGACATCCGCACCTTGGTCGCGACGAGGACGTCGTCGCGGCGGCCCTCGAGCACCTCGCCGACGATCTCCTCCGAGAGCCCGCCGGAGTAGACGTCGGCGGTGTCGATCAGGTTGACGCCCGCGTCGAGGCACTGGTCGACCTGGCGGCGGGCCTGCGCCACATCGGTCGACGGACCGGTCAGCTCCTCGGCGCGGGCGAGCAGGGCCCGCCGCTCCGGCTCGGAGGGTGCCGCCGCGGCCGCCCGTTCGAAGAGGGTCACGGCGG
>NZ_JBEZXZ010000351.1:0-4720 GCF_040638275.1 Actinoplanes sp. NPDC026623
CGGACGTCCGTCCGCTCTCGCGGGTCTGCGCAGATCAGCGCGCGGACGGACGACGGACGTCCGCGCGGACACCACCTATCGACTAGAAGGGAGGCCCGGCGATCACTACCAACGCCCCGACCGCAGAGGGGAAAAATCGCAGCATACGAACGTGCAAGACGCTGGAAATCGAGAATGGGCACCTCAAGACGTCCCTAGAAGTCCCGCTCTCGGATGCCGCCGCCGATGTGCTGTGGCGCATCATCGACAGCTGGCCTCGTTCCCGGCCGGCACCCGGCTGATCTGCCGCCGGGAACGCCCCCACCCCGGTGCGCAACTGTCGTTGTTCGACCAGGTCAACGGGATGCGTCACCAAGTCTTCGCCACCGACACACCACACGGCGGCGGCTCGATCCAGTTCCTCGAAGTCCGGCACCGCTGCCACGCCCGGGTCGAGGACCGCATCCGCACCGGCAAAACCACCGGCTTCGGCCGGTTCCCGTCACGCACCTTCGCGATCAACGCCGCCTGGCTGGAACTCGCCCTGACCGGCATCGACCTGCTCTGCTGGACCCAGCACCTGCTCCTGGACGGGCCACTGGCCGCCGCTGAGCCGAAGAAACTGCGCTACCGGCTACTGCACGTCGCCGCGAAACTCACCCGCACCGCCCGCACGACCACTCTGCGCATCGCCGCCGGCTGGCCCTGGACCGACGACCTCGTCACCGCGTTCCAGCGCCTCGCCGAACTACCCGAACCCGTTACCTGACAACAAATCCCGCCGCACCAGCGACCAGGACCCACGGAGAAACCCGGCCTCCGGCCGGGCGACACCGCCTGCCCGACCGCCAACAACACCGGCCACAGCCCGCCGCGACCCTGACCCACACCAACCGACAACGCTTAATGAAAGACGGAGGGTAGGGCGCACCTGGGTGTTGCGGGTGCCGCCGGCGCCGGTGCTGTGACGAACTGGACTTCCGCATCCCATGTGAACGGCTGAACGCTGACGGCCGGGCGGGTGTTCATGTCGCCTGATGGAGTCGTAGCCGTGGTGTTCGTCGTCGTGGTGGTGCCGCCGCTCGTTGCCGTGGTGCTGGTGAGCACGTGTGGCTGGTACCGCTGGCCGCCGGGAATTTCTAGTCGACGGTGCGATCGGATGTAACCGCGCCGGCCGCATGAACGCGGTGATGGAACGCTGGGCACGCACCTGCCGCCACGAACTGACAGGACCGGGACGCGAAGACGGCGCAGGACGTCCGCGTCCAGTGGGTCCTGGCTCATCGGCGAGAGGGCGAGTCTGCCAACAGGGCCACCCACATTCGGTGGATGCGCCCTGTTGGTAAGGCCCCGGCCGTCCGTGACAGCAGCCTCCGGGCGGCCGGGCCGTAGCCCGCGCGAAAGGACGTTCGATGACCTTGGGGCCATACAAAGACGAGATGACGCCGCTCTCCGCCCGGCTGACCACGTACTACCGCCACGTCACGGCGGTACACGCCAACGATCCCGCCGTAGGCGCCTGCCTGATCTGCAGGGTGTCCAGGTGTGGGGACTGGCGGTCAGCCGTCGAGCGCCTGATCTGTGCCGGTGAGCCGCCGACGATGCCGGCTACCGTGACGGCATCCCTGCCGGAGGCAGGAGGCAGGTCGACGTGACCCGGGCTGCACCGGTCCGCGTCGGCGACGTAATCCACGTGGACGAGCAGAACTATTGCTACGGGGTCGGCTCGCTGACACTGCGCGTCACGGCCATACACCGCGTATGGCAGCACGACGATGGGCTGTGGGTGGAAGTCGACGGCATCCCGTTGTGGCGCAACGGCTACGAGGGCATGGAGCGGTACGCCCTAATCCGGGTCGGCGGGATTCGCCGTCCGCCATGCCCTGCCAATGCGGGGACAACACCGTGACCGGCGGACTGTACCTCGGCCACGCGGCCCGCGATCAGCTCGCTACCGCCGAGGCTGATCTCTACCAGCACCTCTCAGAGCCCGTCCGGAAACCGTTCAGGTGCGGTGATGGCGGGCCAGGCGCCGGGTCATGACGATGATCATTGACCATTGCACGATCGCGGCGTGGTGCTCGGGTAGCCGTTCGTAGTCGCGCACAGTTCGTCTGCAGCGGGTGATCCAGGCCAGGGTTCTCTCGACCACCCATCGGCGGGGCAGCACGGTGAAGCCGGCCTGACCGGCGAGTTTGCGGACGATCTCGATGCTGGGGAAAGCCCGGTACATGGGGAAGGACGGCAGCGAGATCGCAAGGGAAGGGACTGCAATGTCCGGAGGAACCGGGGTGGATGTCCCGGTCACGTGGCCGTCGGTGCTCGTCGCCGAGGCCCGGGTACGGAAGATGCAGACCAAGCTGCACCGTTGGGCGGTCGCCGATCACGGTTTCCGGTTCGATGATGTGTTCAACTTCGTTTGCGACCCGGCCACCTTGGTGATGGCCTTCGAACGGGTCGCGGGCAACACCGGAGCCCGGACCGCAGGCGTGGACGGCGTTCGCGCCGCCGACGTCGAGACGGCCGGGGTGACAGCGCACCTGGACCACATCTGTTCCGCGTTGAAGGCGGGGACCTTCGGGCCGCTGCCGGTGCGGGAACGGATGATCCCCAAGACCGGCGGGAAGCTCCGCCGGCTGGGGGTCCCGACGGTCACCGACCGGGTGGTGCAGGCTGCACTGAAGCTGGTCCTGGAGCCCATTTTCGAGGCGGACTTCAGTCCGTGCTCTTACGGGTTCCGGCCGAACCGGCGTGCGCACGACGCGATCGCCGAGATTCACCTGTTCGGTTCCCAGGGATATCGCTGGGTGCTGGACGCGGATATCGAGGCGTGCTTCGACCGTATCGACCACGCGGCCCTTATGGACCGGGTGCGAGTGCGGGTGAAGGACAAGCGCGTGCTGGCGTTGGTGAAAGCGTTCTTGAAAGCCGGGATCATGACTGAGCTCGGCGAGCGGAACGAGACCACCTCCGGGACACCGCAAGGAGGGATCCTCTCACCGCTGCTGGCCAACATCGCCCTGTCCGTGCTCGACGACTTCGCCGCCGAGCACTGGACGACGTCGATGGCGACCCGGCAGGACCGCGAACGTCGACGGCGGCGGGGTCTGCCGACCTGGCGACTGGTCCGCTACGCGGACGATTTCGTCGTCATGGTCCACGGCACCCGCGACCACGTCGAAGACATACGCGGCCAGGTGAGCGAGGTCTTGGCCGGGATGGGTCTGAAGCTCTCTCCGGCCAAGACTCAGGTTGTCCACCTCGCGGACGGGTTCAACTTCCTCGGCTTCCGCATCGTCTGGATGCAGAAGCGTGGAACGGCCAAGTGGCACGTCTACACGTTCATCGCCGACAAACCAGTCGGATCGCTGAAGCGGAAGATCAGAGCCCTGACCCAGCAGTTGTCGCATCTCGATTACAAGATCGCGCTGATCCGGATCAATCAGACGGAACCTGTCAAGTCAACTGAGACATTTTCTTGATTTTGTTTAGCTTTGTGCTGGTGGAAGGCTGGTCCCAGCCGCAACCACGACCTGTCCGGGGTCGCTGTTGTCGGGTTTGTTGATCCATGCCCGGTCAGGGAGGCGAGGCGGCTGAGGGCGCCGGCGTCCGAACCGTTCGGGGTGGGCGGCCCAGGCCGCGTCGAGGGTGCGCTGCCGCTGTTCACGGATCTGACCTGCGGTGCCGTGATGGATCGAGGCGGGGCTGTGCAGGCCGATACCGGAGTGCCGGTGCTCGTGGTTGTAGTACGTGTAGAACGCCTCGCAGTGCTGCCGGGCGTGCTGGATCGACCCGAACCGCTCGGGAAACGTCGGGTCGTACTTCAGCGTCTTGAAGCTGGCCTCGATGTACGGATTGTCGTTGGACGTCTTCGGCCGGCTGTGACTACGGCCGATCTTCAGATCGGTCAGCAGCTGCGTGACGGTCTTGCTGGTCATCGCGGCGCCACGGTCGGCGTGCACGGTCAACTGATCGGGGTCGACGCGTTCGCGGGCGGCGGCGTCGGCGATCAACGCCTCGGCGAGTTGCCCGTCCTCGTATGCGGCGACCAGGTGCCCGACGACGTAGCGGGACCAGATGTCGATCACCGTGTATAGGTGGAACCAGACGCCCTTCTGCGGGCCGCGGAGCTTGGTGATGTCCCAGGACCAGACCTGGTTCGCCGCATCGGCCACCAGTTCGGGCTTGGTGCGGGCTGGGTGCGTGGCCTGGCTACGGCGTTCGCCGGACTGACCAGCCGCCCGCAGGATCCGGTACATCGTGGACTCCGAGCACCACCAGCGGCCCTCGTCGAGTTCACGGGCCCACACCTGTGCGGGTGCCAAGTCGGCGTGTTCAGGTCGGTTCAGCAGGTGCAGCACCTGCTCGCGCTCGATCTCGGACAGCGCTGACGGCGGTGGCTTGCGCGGTGCCCGCGGCTTCGGCTGCGCCGGCGGGTGGAGGCGCCGATAGAGGGTGGCGCGCGACACCCCGGTCAGCCGGCAGGCTCCGGCGGTGCCCCACACCGGGGTCAGCGCCTGGAGCGCCTCGGCGAGGACGGGCTCGGCATCGGCGCGGAATCCGCGCTCTCGGAGAGCAGTTCCAAGAGCGCGTGCGCTTTTCCCATGATCTGCAACGCGGTCTCGGTTTTGGCCAGCTTGGCCTGCAAGCGGGCGTTCTCCCGCTGAAGGCGGGCAAGTTCACCGTTCTCGGCCTTCTTCGCCGCCCGCGCGGCCGCTTGACGGCGGTCCGTCAAGCGGCC
>NZ_JBEZXZ010000352.1:0-4652 GCF_040638275.1 Actinoplanes sp. NPDC026623
TTTACATTTACACCGGTGGCGGGCTGGTTTGCCCTTTGGTTGACCCTTCGTGTGTGGGTGGAACGCCGCCCCCCGGGGCCGGCGGGCCCGCCCCCCCCACGGGGATGGGGTTCGGCTGTCGTGCCCGGTCAGGCGGCGGCGCGGGCCGGGAGAACGTCCGGCAATGCGGCCGCCACGGCGTCGTTGACCAGGGCGGACGCCGCCGTCAGCGCGCCCGGCTCGGCGAATCGGATGCGCAGCCGGTACGGCCGGGCGCTCTTGTCCGCCTCGACGGCGGGCACCGCCGCGATCGTGGCGTTGCGCTTGGCCTCGGCCATCGCGTCCACCACTGCCTTGCGCAGCGCCCGCAGCCGCGTTCCGGCGGGCAGGACGAACACCCGTTCGCCGGTGAGGGTGATCGGCGGGACCATTCCGAACGCCTGCCACCGGGCGACGTCATCGGCTGCGGCCGTGACCTGAGTCGGCACGGCCTGCGGCTTTACCGTGGCGGCGGCCGGGGAGGTGTGCGCGGTGGGCCGCTTGGCCGCCGGTGCTGGCGGCCGGAACCGTGACGCGGGTGCCGCGGCGACGACCTTCGTCTGCATCTTGGCCACGGCCGCGTCGACCGCCGCCTCGATAACGTCGTCAGGCTGCCCGGCCAGCGCCTCCCGCAATCGTGTGATCACCGTGTTCTCGCGCGGCGCCGCCACCGCCTGGGGCTCCGGCTCGTCGTCCTCGTCCTGCACCATGCGCGCGGACACCTGCGGCTCTTCGCCCTCGGTGTCCGGCCCGGGGCCGTCCGCGCTCGCGCCGGCGGCCGTCGCCGCCTGCATGGGTGTTTGGGCCGCGATGTCGGCAAGCGCGTCGCGCTCGGCCTCAGCCTGGATCTCCGCCTCCGCCTGCTTCGCGAGGATCGCCCGCTCGATCTCGGCCCATCCGTACGTGCGGTCGTGCTGCCGGTCGTGGAACCGATGCTCCGGCGTGACCTGCATCGCCGTCGCGATGAGCGCCAGCGCACCGTCGAAGTCCCCGGTGCCCAGCTTCATGAACGCCTCCAGCGACGTAGCCCGCGGGTCGAACGTCGGCTCCCCGTCCACGATCACCGGCGAGCGCTCCGCCGCCTTCGCCTGCGCGCCGTCCGACTCGTTCCCGCCCTGCGGCGGCCACACGCCCTGTGCCGTGTGCGCCGGAATCCCGAACGCGCACGCCACCCGCTGCATCAGATCGGCGTCCTCCCGTGAGCGGGCGCCGACATACATGCGCTTGCCGTTGTCGTCGGCGGACACGAGCACGACCAGGGCCCGGCCGAACTGCTCGACGGCCTTGCGCGCGCCGTCCTCGGTCGCCTCCGTGACCATCCGACCGTCGACCCGCGCGGCCAGCTGGAGCACCGCCATCCAGATCGGGCCCTCCGGCACCGCCGGCGCCTGCCCGCTCGTGCCCGCCGCTTCCGCCGCCTTCGCGGCCGCCTGCTTGCCGCCGTGGACCTTTGCGTTGCGGATGCGGCCGCACGTGCACTTGGTGAACGGGTTCGGCTTGGTGCCGTCCTCGACCGCCCGCCGGAAGATGTGCGGCTCCTCCGGATCGAGGACCGCCTCGGCGGCGGCTGTCGCCGTCTGGCCGATCACCGCTGGGACGGGCGCCTCCCGGGCCTCCGAGGCCCCGTCCGCGCCGCCGGATTGGCTGGCCGTCTCAGCCGGACGCTCTGCTTGCGCATCGGTGGCCGGTGCACTGGCGACCGCGGGCGGTGCGGGCTGCTCTGGCGCCTCGCTTGCCCCGCCCGTGATCCGGATGGTCATGAGCAGGTTCGTGACGCCCGGCACCGGCGCGCCGTCCGCGTCCAGGGGCACGATCAAGAACGGCTTGTACGGGTCGACCAATCGCATCCGCACCCTCGCCGCACCGACGTTGAGCACGTCGAGCAGATAGCTCGGATTCACGCCCAAGGTCATGCCGGTGGCCCGCTCGAAATCCTCGCTGACCTGCTGTCGCGCCTCGACGACCCGCTGGTCTCGCACCTCCTTGGGATCACGGGCATGGCGCTTGCGCGCCTGGGCCGCAGCCTCCTTCATCAGCGTGTTCACTGCCTCGGCGCGGGCCGCGCTGGTCATCGTGACGAAAGTGCACTCTTCGTCGAGTACCTCGCTCGCGCGGGCGTCGTCGCTCGTGCCGGCCTCGAGCGTGAGCACGTCATCGGCGAATCGCAGCATCACCGGAGTGCTTCGCTCGGCAGTCACCTCGACCCGTCTGACCGCCTCCACCAGCGCGGCCGTGTCGAGGTCGACCTCCAGCACGGCGTGCTGGGGGATCAGCGACCGCACCGGCGGGTAGTTCGCGCCGTCGATCGTGCGCGTGACCACCCGGACGTGGTCGGTTTCGAGTCCGAACGTCGCGTTGTACCCGCTGTCGTCGTAGCCGAGAGTGACCACCGCGCCCGGGGTCTTGCCGAACGCCTTCGCGACCCCCGCGAGGAGCTTGCCCGGCACCAGCGCGGCGAACTTGTCGACCTCGTTCGCCCAATCGAAGTCGCGCACGGCAAGGCGGTACCGGTCCGTGGCCTCCAGCGACAGGCGCCCGCCTTCGGCGCTCAACCGGACGGCGGTCATCATCGGCAGCGTCTCGTCGGTCCCCGCGAACTTCGCCACCTGCGCGACCTGCCCTGCCAGCACCGAACTCCCGATCATGCCGACGGTCGGCGGCATGTCCGGCCGGGCGGGGTAGTCCTCGATCGGCATCGTCGGGATCGTGTACGTGGTCTTGCCGTTGGACAGGCGCACCTTCACGGACTCGCCGGCGAGCGTCAACGGCCGGGCCTTTGGCAGTGCCTTGACCATCTCGGTCAGCTTCGACGCGGCTACGAGCACGCTGCCCGGCCGGGTGCAGGTCGCGCCCGGGAGTACCACCCGTCGCGCCTGCTCGTAGTCGAACGCCTCGACGGTGACGGTCTGCCCGTCTCCGGTGAGCACCACGCCGGTGAGCACGGGAACGTTCGGCCGCTTCGGCAGCGCCTTACCCGCGAACGTGAGCGCGGCCAGCAACTCCGGCTGACCGACGGTGAACGCCAAGGTCTGCGCGTGGGCCTGATCTTCGCTGGTGGACATGGTTGGGGAACCTCCGCATGATCGTGCCCGGCCGTGCCTGACCGGGCAGTTCGGATGTCGGACAGGGGTTGTCCGGCACCACTCGACGACCGCCGGCCCGTGCGCGGGCCGGTTGTCGCCGGGCAGCGCCGGTCAGCGGCGGGTGCGCAGGCCCCGTGCTCGCGGCCGCGCCGTCAGCACCGCGACACCCGGGCAGGAGTCGGCGAGCTCGCGCGCTCGCACACCGGGGCAGCCGAGGTGCCCGCAGCCGCCGTGACCGACCCGGCAACCGCAGCCGTGCACGCACATCTCGCAGCGCCCCGGCATTTCCTCGATCGCGACCGTGAAGGCGTTGCGGTCCTCGGACCCGCGGGCCCAACGCCCGGTCGGCGCGCAGCCGGTGTGGCGTCGTAGCAGCAGCACGGCCTCGGTGATGGCCGCACCCACGAGTGAGCTGCTGCGCCGCTGCCGGGCTTGGAGGCGGCCGAGGTCCAGGCGCAGCCGCAGCGTGGTGGCGCCGATGTTCACGTGCAGACGCGGGTTGGTGTGCGGGCTGATGAGGGTGGCCGTCCAACCAGGGGCGGACACGGTCGCGCTGGGCATGGGGAACCTCCAGGGATGAGCGACGCCCTCCGGCCGTACCTGGCCGGAGGGCGTTTCGTGTGGGTGTGGGATGCGGGATCTCTGCGCGGGCCACGCATGTTGCGTGCCGCTTGCGTCCCGCCCATCTGTCCGGTCGGACCGGACAGGAACGCCGGGAATCAGACCACAGACCCCGAAAGTTGTCAATCCCTGGCCAAGTCACCGCACACCCGCGCGACGCGCGCTCACGCGCAACGCACGCACGCCGCCCGTGCGCCCCACGCACGCGTGCGCACCGACGCCCGTCCACATCCGACCGCGGGCCTACCGTGCGCCCGCAGCCGGCCGCCGACCCGCGACGGCGCGCCACCGAGCGCACGCGGGCACGCGGCGCCCCACGTACCCGCGTGGTCGCGCCAGCCGTCCGGCCATGGACTGTCTCGCCCCGGTGTCCGCGCCGTCGTCGGGTGCGCAAGCGCGCTAGACGCCTGCGCACGGAACGCGCGCGTGCGCAGGCGTTCCGCCCGTTCAGGCCCGGTGGGCGCGCGTGCGCCGGTGCAGGACCGGGTGTGCGCGCACACGCTCACCCGCATCCGCGCCTGTGGGGCGCGAGCCCGCGCGTACGCCTGCCCCGGCGCGCGGACCTGTGCGCGCGGCCGCACCCCCATCAAGATCACTACCGCTCGGGCGTACGCCTGCCGCCTCGCGTCGGGCATAGCCCTGCGGGCCTCTCAGAACGCCGTGGGCGCCCGTTCGTGGCGTCCGGGTGGACCGGACAGTGCGGGGGATGCGCACGCCTCACAGGCGCGGTGAGGCGCCCGGACAAACGCGGCCACGGTCGCGCGCCACTGTGACGGTCATAGGTACCCATTCGGGCCGTCCCGGATCGGCCGGACATCAATGCCGACACGCGCGCTCACACGCGCTGCGAGAGGACTCGTCCGGCGCACCCGTTCGGGCACACAAAAACGGGCGCACCCCCGGATGGGGGTGCGCCCGTGCGCACATGCG
>NZ_JBEZXZ010000353.1:0-4620 GCF_040638275.1 Actinoplanes sp. NPDC026623
GATCCTCGTGGGCTTGCTTGAGCCGGATGCATGGAAACGTGCACGTCCGGTTCTGAGGGGGCGGCGGCGCAGCAATGCGCCGTCGCTACCCGGCCGACAAGGCTTGCTCGGCAAGGTGACCGTCGCGGTGGGTCCCGGACGCGCAGCTATGGGGCCTGGCAGCGCAGGCGGAACTCCGCGAGCCACTGCCCAACCTGCTGGTCGTCGTGGAGCATTCCGCCGCTCGCATCGGGCAGGTCGATGCCGTGGAGACGTTCGAGCGCCCACCAGATCACGCTGTCAACGACGAGGTCATCGGCTGGAGCTGCGTGCCACTGAGCAGCCCATCGGTCTGCTTCGTCGCGAGTCCGCGTGCCGGCCAGCACAGCCTGGAACCACTCGTCCATCTCTTGCCGCGTCGGCGGGATTTGCTGGCGTACCATTCTCATAGCCTCCCATGGGCACCTGCCGACATCCGGGATCTGCTGCCGACCGTGCGCGCAGGCGGACGACGGGCCGTCACGCCCGTGGTCGACTTCTCGTGCTGGATGGCGCGTCGGGCAATCCGGCCTCGAGTCGCCATATCCGTGGATCGAACGGACCCAAGTCCAGCACGCCCGCCAACATCGCGGTTCCGGCGGTGAACCCCTCCACCAGTTGGTTCGTGCCTGCTGCCGGCCAGCGGCCTTCACGGACCCGGTGAATGTTGTGATCCGACGGGCACCAACATCCGACCTCCACCGCGGCGTTCACGGTGAGCTCCCCACACCAGGCAACATCGAGCGTTAGCTCGAGCGAGTCAGCGCCTTGGTTGAACAGCGTGATCGCGGTGTCGAAGACGTTTCTACTCGCGCCCGGTGCGCTGGCTGCGCACGCTGTGGTCAACCTTGATGACGCAGCGGGCTGGTCCACGTCGACCCTGGAGTGAAGCGGAAGGTCAAACGGCGGGTTGAGAGTCTGTGCCGGCTGTCGACGGCGGCCCTCGCCACGCTCGGTGCAGGTGCTCAGGCCGGCCCTCGCGCGGTGGTGACGCGGACGATGAGGTCGGCGCGGTGGCGGGTGGTTTCGATCAGGGCCGCGTTGATTTGGTCGGAGCCGTGGGAGCGTTCGGCCGCCTCCTCGGGGGTGCGGCCAAATCGCATGTGGCGGGCGATCAGGCGTTCCAGGCGGAGGTTCTCGCCGGGCTCGACGTACCAGGACTGGTCCAGCAGGGCGGCGACGCCGCCCCAGCGGTCGTCGTCGACGAGGAGGTAGTTGCCCTCGGTGATGATCAGCGGGACGGCGCGGCGCACCGGCACCGCGCAGGCGATGGACTCCTCGAGGCCGCGGTCGAACTCGGCCGCGTACACGATGTCGTCGTGCTGGGGGCGCAGCCGGGTGAGCAGGTGCCGGTAGCCGGCGGCGTCGAAGGTGTCGGACGCGCCCTTGCGGGCGTGCCGGCCGAGGCGGTGCAGCTCCGCGTTGGACAGGTGGAAGCCGTCGAGGCCGATCAGCGCGGCCCGGCCGGCGAGCGCGTCGGCGAGTTGCCGGGCGAGGGTCGACTTGCCGGCGCCGGGTGCGCCGGTGATGCCGAGGATGCGCCGCTGCCCGTCGGCGGCCAGGGCCCGGGCCCGCCCGACGAGGTCGTCGAGGGCGGCCTCGCACACCTCGGGTGGGCCTGCGCCGGTCTCCACGCTGTCGCCTCCTCGGTCCTCGCGGGTGGACAGGGATCGAGGTTACCGGCCCGCTCAGCCGGATGCGGCCGAGAGCCGGACGAGGCGCCGGCGGAGCAGGCGGGCGCACAGCGGCACCACGCCGACGCAGGTGGCGCCGATCGCGGTGAACAGGACGACGGCGCCGCCGCTCGGGTCGACGCCGCGCCGATCCCGGCGAATACACCGACCCGGAGCACCGTGCCCAGGGCGGACCAGGCGAGGAAGCGGCCGAACGGCATCCGGGCGGCGCCGGCGACGATCGGCACCACGGAGTGGACGACCGCTACGAAGCGGACCGTCACCAGCGCCGGGGCGCCGCGCTCGCCCAGGAAGGCCCCGGCGCGGTCGAAGCGGGCGGTGCCCGGTCAGCCGCGGGTCCAGATCTGGTTGGCGGCGCGGTGGCAGGGCCAGATGATGACCGCGGCGCCGTCGCCGGTCGCGCCGCCCGAGACGTCCAGGCACTGGCCCGACTGCACCGCGGTGATGGTGCCGTCGGCGTTCAGCCGGAACTGCTGGTTGGCGCCGCCGTGGCACTCCCATTGGATCACCCTGTTGCCGGCGGTGGTGCCGCCGCCGGAGACGTCCATGCAGCGGGTGCCGTCGTAGACCCGCAGCTCGCCGGCGGGGGTGAGGTTCCAGCGCTGGTTGGCGCCGCCGTTGCAGCTGAAGATCTCCACGGCCGCGTCGTTGACGACGATGTTGTCGTGCACGTCGAGGCAGCGGCCGGAGCCCTGCCCGACCAGCGTGTGCCCGGAGTATGCCGCGCCGCCCGAGACGCGGTAGACGACCGTGCCGTGCGGGGGGACGGTGGCGCTGATCGTCCCGGTCGTGGTGGTGTTGGCGCCGCTCCACAGGTCCTTCAGCGCGTACGTGCCGGCGGCGTTCATGCCGGCCTGCGCGGCGCTGGTGGCGATGGTCGCGGCGGTGGCGTTCTCGTTGAAGAGGGCCACCGCGCGGTCGCCGTTCGAGAGCACCTTGCTGAACACCCACTGGCCGCCGCCGTTGCGCACCACGTACGCCTGCCGGCCCAGCGGGTCCTGGTCGACGGCGATGACGGCGCTGTTGGTCAGGATGCTCAGCGTCGCCGGGGTGGCCTTGCGCAGGTCGGAGCCGATCAGCAGCGGGGCCGACATCATCGACCACAGCGAGAAGTGTGTGCGGTACTCGGTGTCGGTCATCCCGCCGTTGCCGACCTCGAGCATGTCGGGGTCGTTCCAGGCGCCCGGCCCCGGGTACGCGGCCAGCACGCTGTTCTGCCGGATGATGTTCAGCACCGAGCCCCAGTTGTCCTCGATGTCGCCGGTGGTGCGCCACGAGTTGCCGACGGACGGGGCCCACCGCCAGGGCTGGTTCTCGCCCCACTCGCAGATGGCGAACACGATGGGCCGCCCGGTGGCGGCGAGCGCGTCCCGCATCCGGGTGTAGCGCTGCACGGCGTCGCGGCCCTGGTTGTTGCAGTTGTCGTACTTGAGGTAGTCGACGCCCCACGAGGCGAACAGCCGGGCGTCCTGGTCCTCGTGGTCGAGCCCGCCGGGGAACCCGATGGTCGAGCAGGTCGCGGTGCCGGCGCTGGTGTAGATGCCGAACTTGAGCCCCTTGCCGTGCACGTAGTCGGCGACGGCCTTGATGCCGTTGGGGAACCGGGTGAGGTCCGGCACGAGGTTGCCCTGAGCGTCGCGTTGCCGCTGCGCCCAGCAGTCGTCGAGGTTCACGTACTGGTAGCCGGCGGCCTTGAGGCCCCGATCGACGAAGATGTCGGCGATGCCCTTGATCATGGACTCGTTGAACTCGGCCCGGCACTGCGTCGAGTTCCAGTTGTTGAAGCCCATCGGCGGGGTCCGCGCGAGCCCGTTGCCGACGGCCGCGGCTGGCGTCTGCAGCGCGGGCACGGCACCGGCCGCCGCGAGGGCGAGCAGCAGTGTTGCGACGATCCGGCCTGTCCGCATCGGACACCTCCGTCCACCGCCCCCGGGCGCGGGAGCTATAGATGAAGGTCTATGCATTTCGGCGAGTTGTCAACAGTGTTGCCAGTTCGGCGGGTGCTTGGCAAAGTAGGACGCCGCTGCGAATTCCACGGGGGAAGAACTCGCAACGGCGTTGTAGGGACCATAGTCGATATCTCGCGAAACGTCCATCCCGCCCAACTTGGCATGTACCCGTGACGTCACGCCGCGGCGGCAAGCGCATCATCAGCGCATGGAGACCCCGATCAGGCCGGCCGTCGCGGCGGACATGGACGCGCTGGTCCGGTCCGCGGCCGCGGGCGACGGCCGCGCGCTCAACGACCTTCTGACGGCGCTGCGCCCGGAGGCGCTGCGGCTGTGCGCCCGCTTCCTGCCGCATCGCGAGGACGCCGAGGAGGCGTGCCAGGACACCCTGCTGGCGGTGGCCCGGGGCATCGGCCGGTTCGACGGGCGCTCGTCGTTCCGCACCTGGTTCTACCGGGTGGCCGCCAACCGGTCCCGGTCGACGTACCAGGTGCTGCGGCGCCGATTCGACGGCGAGGCCGCCGGGATTCCGCTGCCGGAGCGGCCGGATCCCCGGCGCACCAGCGTGGTCGCCGGCACCCGGCTCGACCTGCTGGACGCCCTGGAGGCGCTGCCGCCGGACCTGGCCGAGGCCCTGGTGCTGCGCGACGTGCTCGACCTGGGCTACGGGGAGATCGCCGCGCTGCTCGAGGTGCCCGACGGCACGGTCAAGTCGCGCATCCACGAGGCCCGGCGCCAGGTGCGGCGGCGGCTGGACGGGGGCGGAGGATGATCTTGGATGGCCGCCGAACAAAGTGAACGGCCGCCGGGACCAATCCCATAAGAGGCCGGCACGTCGACGAGGGAGACCCGACATGATCCGTCACCGCGCGAGCGTCGGGGCACTCGCCCTGATCGTCGTGGCGCACCTCGCCGCGTGCGGCGGCGACGCGCTGACGCCGCTGCCGGGCCAGGCCGCC
>NZ_JBEZXZ010000354.1:0-4602 GCF_040638275.1 Actinoplanes sp. NPDC026623
GTCGCCGTCCCCGTGCGGCACCGCGGTGTCGCGGTCCACTCCGCGGCCCCGCGCGGCGGTGTGGACCTGCTCCACCGCCTCGGTGCCGGCCGGCGCCGACGGGCGCACCGGCGGTTCGGCACGCCTGGTCCAGGCGCCGGCCCCGGCCGCCGCCACCGCCGCGGCGGCTCCCGCCGCCAGCAGAGTTCTTCGTCGCACCGGGAATCAACGACGGAACGCCGTCAGCGGTTCTCCATGCGTACGGCGGGCGTCGTCCTCGGTGAGGTCGTCCCGGATCGGCCGGTCCGGGTCGGCGAGCCGTTGCACGACGTCGCCGAGGTCGAGCGTCCGTGCTCCCTGAGCCGGGCCGCCACGACCAGGTGTTTCCGTCCCGGATCGGCTACTCATGTGGGCGGGAGTAGTGTTCCGCGACCGTGGCGAAGGCGGCCTTGGGCTCCCACGGCGGGCCGGTGGGGCCGTCGAGGACCTTGACGATGCCGAGGCTGGCGAGGTCGAGGTCGTCGCGGGGATCGCCGTCGGTCCGGTGCGGGAAGCCGGAGAGCGCGAAGAGGTAGACGAAGGCGCCGTCGACGCCCTCGTCGTCGAAGATGTCGAGCAGTTCGCCGAGGTACGCCGCCTGGCCCGTCTCGTCGCGTTCGTACCTCCCGTTCAGCCGCACCGGTGCCCGGGTGACCGGGTCGTACTCGACGATCTCCATGCTGCGCGGCGCGACGTCGCCCGCGCCACGCCAGGTCGCGGCGCCGAAGCCGGTGACGGCGACCGGCTTGGGCTGCGCGGTGATGCCGCGTACGCCGTCGCGGAACCGGTCGGCGACCTCCGCGGACCGGATGAGCTCGAGGGTCACGACGTCGAACAGGTCCCAGTCGACGCCCTCGAACGGGATCGCGGCGTAGGTGAGCCTCCCGTGGAAGCGCTGACGGATCGCGGCCACGGCGGTGCGCAGGAACCCGTCGAGGCGCGAGCGGGTCTCGGCGATCCGCTCGGCGCGGCCGTCCGGGTCGGCCAGCAGCCGGCCGAGGCGCTCGTCGACCCGGTCGCCGTCGACGAAGCCCCGGTTCATGAGGCTCAGTTCGACGCCGGCGACGAACACGACGTCGGCCCCGGCGGCGCGCAGCCGCTCGGCCCGTTCGGCGCAGTCGAGGAGCAGGACCAGGACCTGGCCGGTCTCCAGGTCCAGCGGGTACGGCGAGAACCAGACCTCCAGGCCGAGCGCGGCGGCGGCCCGGGCGGCGAACTCCAGGCGTTCCGGATCGCCGCCGACGATCTGGACGGCGTTGCAGTGCAGGTCGTCCCGGATGACGGTCAGGTCGCGCCGGACCTGGTCCCGGTCGAAGCGCTCTGACGAGTTGACCCCGTCGCTGACGAAGCCGGTGTCGTAGGCGATGCCCTTGGCTCGCATGTCGGTTCCTTCGGTTGCCGGGGATGGGCGGGGGCCGACAGTAGCAAAATTATGCGCGCACGCAACTTTGCGTGCGCGCACCTCGTGTGACACAGTGGGCTCGTGAGCTTGCGCGAACGAAAGAAGCAGGCCACCCGCGAGGCGCTGCGGGCGGCGGCGCTGCGCCTGGCGCTGGAGCGCGGTGCCGGCAACGTCCGCGTCGAGGAGATCGCCGAGGCGGCCGGGGTCTCGCCCAGGACCTACAACAACTACTTCCCGAGCCGCGAGCACGCGATCGTCGCCGCGATCACCGCGGATCGTGCGGCGCACGTCGCGGCGGCCGTGGCAGCCCGTCCGGCCGGGACCGGCCTCGGCGACGCCGTGGTCGACGCCGTCGCCGGGCTGTACGCCGATCCGGGCGACCATCCGCCCGGCGCGCTGCTGATGATCGCGACCAGTTCCGCGCTGCGCGCCTGCTACGTCGACACCGCCGCCGCGATCGAGGCCCCGCTCGCCGACGCCATCGTCGAACGCTGCCGGGGCGTGGACCGGCTGACCGCCGAGGTGCTGTCCGCCGGCGTCGGCGCGGCCGCCAGGGTGGCGCTGCGCCAATGGCTGCACACCACGGGCGCGGCGCCGTCGATGCCCGGTTTCGTCGTGCCGTCCGGGTCGCTGCCGGACCTGGTCCGGGCGGCGCTGACCCCGCTCCGGCCGGCGCTCGACGCGATCGACGGCCCGGTTACCCGGTGACCGCGCAGGCCGCGCCGTCCAGCCGGAAGTCGTCGGGCCTGGCGTTGGTGCCGCTGTAGGTGGCCTGGAAGCCGAACGTCGCCGTGGCGCCGGTCGGCAGCGCGCCGTTCCAGCCCGCGTTGCGCGCGGTGAC
Source organism: Actinoplanes sp. NPDC026623 (assembly GCF_040638275.1). Taxonomy (NCBI): domain Bacteria; kingdom Bacillati; phylum Actinomycetota; class Actinomycetes; order Micromonosporales; family Micromonosporaceae; genus Actinoplanes; species Actinoplanes sp. NPDC026623. The sequence continues at coordinate 2,262 of NZ_JBEZXZ010000354.1, forward strand.
CTGGGAGGCGGACTGCGTCACCGTGGCGCTCCACGCGTTGGCGATGCGCTGGTCACCGGGGAAGGTGAAGGTCACGGCCCAGCCGGTCCGGGCGGCACCGAGGTTCGTCACGGCGACGTTCGCGGTGAAGCCGTTGCTCCACTGGTTGACCTCCCAGCGAACCGTGCAGGCGGCCGTCGGCCCGCCGGTCGGCGGGGTCGTGGGCGGCGTCGTGGGCGGGGTCGTCGTCGGCGGGGTGGTGGGCGCGCCGGCGGCCGGGAAACGGATCACCCGGTCGTCGTCGGCGGCCGGGGTGCCGCGGCCGTCCCGGTTGCTGGTGGTGACCCACAGGGAGCCGTCGGGGGCGCGCTCCGCCGTGCGCAGCCGCCCGTACCGGCCCTGGAGCAGCGCGACCGGGGTGCCGGCCCCGCCGGTGCCGTCCAGCGGCACCGACCACAGGCGCTGGCCGCGCAGCGCGGCGACGTAGAGGGTGTTGCCGTCGATGGCCGCCCCGCTGGGAGACGCCTCGGCCGTGGTCCACACGACGATCGGGTCGCGGAACCGGGCGTCGCCGGCGCGGCCCTCGACCGTCGGCCACCCGTAGTTGCCGCCCGGCACGATCTGGTTGACCTCGTCCCAGGTGTTCTGGCCGAACTCCGAGGCGTACAGCCGGCCCTGCGCGTCCCAGGCCAGGCCCTGGACGTTGCGGTGGCCCAGGCTGTAGACGAGGGAGCCGGGGAACGGGTTGCCGGAGGCGGGGACGCCGCCGTCCGGGCGCATCCGCAGGATCTTGCCGTTGCGGCTCTGCTGGTTCTGGGCGTTCGCCGTGTTGCCGGCATCGCCGACGCCCGCGTAGAGCATGCCGTCCGGCCCGAACGCGATGCGGCCGCCGTCGTGGATGTCCGCCTTGGCGAGACCGCTGAGGATCACCTCCTGGCTCTGCGGCGCGTCGAGGCGGAAGCGGACGATCCTGTTGTCCGCGGCGGCGGTGAGGTAGGCGTACACGAAACGGTCCTGCGCGAAGGTCGGGGACACCGCCAGGCCGAGCAGGCCCGCCTCGCCGGACGGGGTGACGCCGTCGACGGTGGCGACGGTGGCCGGGGCGCTGCCCGGGCGCAGCTGCAGGACGCGGCCGCTGACGCGCTCCGCGACCAGGGCGCTGCCGTCCGGCAGGAACCCGAGGCCCCACGGGACGGTCAGGCCGGTCGCCACCACCTGCGGGTTGGTGATGTCGGGCGCGGCGGCGGCCGGCGGGGCGGTCACGGCGACACTCACGCCGAGTGTCACCGTGACCAGCGTGCTTGCGAGGGCGACCGATCGGCGCATCGCGGAACCTCCGAGTGAGACATCGACAGGGGTCAATGTACACCCGGATTCACCGCACGGCGAAGTCCTCGCCCAGGTGCTCCCGCAGCCGGCCCAGCGCGCGCATGCTGCGCATCTTCACCGCGGAGGCCGAGACGCCCAGGATCTCGGCGACCGTCTCGACGCTGTGATCCTCCCAGTGCCGCAGCACCACGATGGCCTGGTCCTTCACCGGCAGCGACGCCAGCGCCCGCATCAACGTGACGTGCAGGTCCATGGTGGACTCGGCCGCCGGAGCGGGCCGGTCGGGCAGGTCCGCGAGGACGACCTCGGAGCCGCTGCGCCGCCTGCGCTGGTCGAAGACCGCGTTCATCAGGACCCGGCGGCTGTACGCCTCGAGGTCGGCGGTGCGCCAGATCCGGGCCCAGGACGCGTACATCCTCGCCAGGGTCAGCTGGGTCAGGTCCTGTGCCAGGTGCCAGTCCCGGCACATCAGGTACGCGGTGCGCCGCAGCCGAGGCGTGGCGGCCGCGACGAACGCGGTGAACTCCTCGTCCCGGACCGCCCGATCACGCCACCACGACACGATGGCCGTCACCTGGTCGGCCCCGGGCACGCCGCACCGACGACCTGCTCGACGCCGGGGAGGTCAAGGAACCTCGCGGCGAACTCCACGTACCCGGACGGCTCGACCAGCTTCACCCGGAACGCGGCGGGCAGGGAGTCGACGCTGACCGAGGCCACGAAGTCCGGCGAGTCCGCCCAGAGGGCCTTGAAGCGGGCGTACGCCGCCTCCCGGCTCTCGAAACGCAGGTCCCGCACCAGCGGATCGGCGCCCAGCGCGGCCTGAAGATCGGCCCGCTGCGCCGCGGTGGAGTCCGGCGCCAGGAAGATCGAGACGTCGGAGGCGCGATCCTGCACCGGCCAGGTGCACGTCCGGTCCGCCGGCGCCATCATGGCCATGCCGAGCGAAACCGTCGTCGACGGCCGGGGCGACGGCAGGGCCACGTTCACCGCGACCAGCGCGGCGACGGCGACCGCGGTCGCGGCGCCGCCC
>NZ_JBEZXZ010000355.1:0-4549 GCF_040638275.1 Actinoplanes sp. NPDC026623
CAGCAGGGCCGCCGGCCACGCCCGGTCCGCGGGAGCGAACCGGACCCCTCGCCATGCAGTTGCCGTTCGAACACCATGATCTGGTGACGCAAGGCAAGGATCTCGGCGTCCTTGTCACGGTCACTCATCGGCAGCAGCCGCAACAGAACCAGAGCGTTGGTCACACCGAGATAGGCCAGTCGTAGCAACACAACCGATCATCTTCGCGGAGCAGGGCGCATCGAGCATCGCCGAGGTCCGGTCGCTGAAACCAGCCCGAGTCCGGGCCGCACGCATCGGCTGCCGAAATGGCTGTGACCAGCGCGGATGAGGTTTTCGGTACCCGCAGGGTCCTCGACTCGTGGATCTTGACCGCCGGTGAGTCGGCTGTGGCTCCGGCGCCCTTTCACTCTCCGTGCAATCGATCACGAAGGGACTCGCGTGCGGGTGCGCGGAGCCGATGTGAGTGCCGTTCAGGAATCGCCCAACAAGCGACCAGTGATAGTGAGTCCCCCGTCGACGAGCTGTAACGCGTACCAACCGCCGCGGTCGACCAGCGAAGGCAGCGACGTGCCGTAGGCGCCGGCCAGCAAGGACAGCAGGACCGGAATGACGTCACCGTGAGAGCAGGCCACGACGTTGCCACCCACCTGAGTGCCCGCCATCCGGGCGAGCGCGCCGAGTGCCCGACCAGCGGTCCAGGCGCCCGCAACCGTTGCCCCCATCGGCGCATAGACTCCCTCGACCCACTCGGTAGGTTGATGAAAGCCCGCTGCCTCATAGAGCTCAGGTAAATCGATGACCTCCAGCCCGGATGCCGCGGCCATGGGCTCCACGGTCTGCCGGCAGCGCAACGTCGGGCTGGTGTAGATCGCGTCGATGTCGGTGCCGAGTGCGCGCGCCAGCTCTTGCGCTTGCTCTTGGCCAGCACTGCTTAGCGGGCGATCGTCGTGGTTCTCGGCCCACCCGTCACGCGATACGGATGCGCAGTGCGGTACCAGGATGACCGTGATGTTCGCGCAGTTGAGCATGAGCCACATTCTGTGTGAAGAGCCACCGTCCAACCAGCGCACTCTCATAGCCGCAGACAAGGCCCGTCCCGCCGCCGACGCGCGTCACGGTGCGTGAGCAGTGCGCTGGCAGACTCCAGGCGTATCCCGTCCCACCCAGGGGTAGTGCCCAAACTCGCGAACATCGAGATCAGTGAGGTCCGTTGGTGCCGCAACTCTGCGACATCTGGTGCCGGAACTCGGCTCTGGCGCAGATTGTGTGATGGACGTCGGCCGATGAGTCGTTTGTTCGGCTGTGCGATGCCGTCGAGCAACTCCTCCCGCACCTGGCCGGTATCAAGATCGAGGAGGTGCAGTCGGGCGCCGAAGTTGTCGTCACAGCCGCCGTGCGCGGTGATCGAGGCACCTGCCCGGCCTGCTCCAAGTCGTCGTCCGGGTGCATTCGTGTTACGGACGGACCCTGACGGATGCGCCAGTTGCCGAGCGGCCGGTACGGATTTCGCTGACAGTGCGACGTTTCTTCTGCGACAACCTGGATTGCCAGCGTAAGACCTTTGTCGAGCAGGTCGACGGGCTGACTCGGCGCTGGTCACGTATGAGCGATGGCCTCCGGCGGATGCTGACGACGATCGGGCTAGCGCTGGCTGGGCGGGTGCCCGGCTGGCCACGACGTTGGGTATGCCGACCGGCCGTGATCGTCTCCTTCGTCTAGTCCGGGCGTTGCCCGATCCGCCCATCGGTGACATCGCCGTGCTGGGAGTCGATGACTTCGCGATCAAGCGAGGTCACAACTACGGCACTGTGCTGATCGACTGCCAGACCCGCAAGGTCGTGGACGTGCTGGTCGGGCGGAATGCCGAACCGGTGACGGCCTGGCTGCAGGAGCACGCGAACCCGGCGGTCATCTGCCGGGACCGGGCAACCGCATACGCGGAGGCGGCCCGGACTGCGGCGCCGGAAGCGGTGCAGGTCGCGGCCAACCGACTGGCCCGTGGCGTCCTTCCCTTACCCGCACAGACCAGAAACCGTCAGCGTTGGCCGAGCACGAGGCCGGCCTGCACCAGTCGGGTGATCAACTGCTGAATCGCGGGAGCGCACCGGTCGGCATCGACGGCAGAAAACCATGCCACCTCCGCGATTTCGTCTTTCGGTGCTGGCACCGCGTCGCTTTCGCCAGTGAAGCAGACGAGGCGGACGTCGGTACCCGGCCGACCGTAAGCAGCCGTAACGATCTCCGCAAACAGCGTCAGGTCGTCGGGGCGTAACTCGATACCCACTTCCTCCGCAACTTCGCGCGTCGCGGCTTCCTCCAAGGTTTCGTCAGGCTCGGGCACCCCGCCCGGAAGAAAGAAAACATCTTGGCCGTGAGGCCGCACCACGAGCAACCGTCGGTGACGAATACAGGCCCACGTCGCCGCCGTTACCTCGGAAATCGACACGACCACGACCTTACCGTCGATCAATGATCGTGATGGGTCACGCTTTCCGCGCCAGAGCCCGGAACTCACGAACAGAGCCAGTCGTGGCTTCGGCAGCGCGTCGCTGCGCTGACCGATCGACCAAGCACCGTCCGCGCCAAACCAGCCTCTCACCGTGGTTCACATAACCGGGTCGGACCAGGTCCGGGTCCCGGGATTACGGCGTTCTGGCCGCGCTGATCCGAATTCGAGTTGACGCATAGCTACACCGATGCGATAAGAGACGCCGACTGACAGGCACCGCACCCTTGTCCCCAACAAGCACGGATCGGTGCACCGCTGGCTGCCACTTACTCGGGGACCAGGGCGGCGGGGATCGGTTCGTTGTGGTGGTTCTCCCACGGCCACTGCTCGTCATCCCAGTCGACAAGCGTGCTGCATCGGTGCCGGAGCAAGTCGATGTCGCGGTTGAACGGCACGCCGCCGGGGTGTTCGGCCTTCGGTTGCAGCGCCGCGTCGACGTTGTAGAGCAACTGGTCGGTCAGCCAGTAGTCACGACGGAAACTCGTCCGCCACCTGGAGTGGGAACCCCAGCCGTGAGACAGGTCGCAGGCCGGCCGATACCGGCGCCGCGACGCCCAGTACATCGTCGACTTCGTCGCCACCGCAGGATCCAGATGATCGACGCCGGCGCGGACCGTTACCCCGGCCCGCATCATCATCAGCGAGCCGACCATCAGCCCTGGCCACCACCGAGCAGCGACCTGCGGCTGCGTCGTCGGATCGTCAGCGGGTTCGACGGCCACGACCTCGTGCAGAAACGGATGGAACGCTTGGCCGCCGGTCACCGGTCGGCCGGTTCCGGCGATGAACTGGTGATACGCCTGCGGGGGCAGCCAGTCCTGCGGCCGGTCCCGGTCGGTTGACGGTGGCTGCAGCGGCAGGATGAGAACGTCTGTGAGCCGGCTAAAGGCGTACAGCGCCCACCGGTCGGTGTCGGCGAGAATACGCGACGCCATTTCGGGCCGGCCGGCCTCGGACAGCGCCGCCAGGATGGCATGGTGCCGGGCCCGCCAGGGGTCGAACACGTCACGGCCCCAATCACCGCCGTCGTACTCTAGCGTCGGTTCGTAGAGTCCTTGCCGGATGTCGTGGTAGGCCTCCGGCGCGAACACCGTCATCGCGGTCACAACGATCAGTGTCCCAACCGTGAGGCTGCCGGTCGATGGTGTTTTACCGGTCGTTCCGGCCGCGGGTGACGAGTCGGGTGATGGCCGCCGAGAACTCGTGCAGGATCTCGGTGTCGACGTCGGTAGTGAAGGTGGGGTGGCCGCCGATCTGAAGGCCGGTCGTGGTGGCAGCCGGGATGGTCGGGCCAGCTCGCGGACATGCTCGTCCAGGGCGCCGATCAGCGCGAGGAACTGTGTCTGCGGCGCTGCAGGGCTTGGCCAAGCGGCGGGGGACACCGCCGGCGCCGAGGCCCTGTGGCGGCAGGCCGCCAACCACGGCAACACCGCGGCGTTGCGGGACCTGCCCAAGCTGCGGGAGCAGGCCGGAGTTGCCGGCACTGATCGCGTGCGGAGGTTTGGGCTGACTGGGTCGGGTGAGATCGCTGCGGGGTTGGACTTCGAGTCGCCGATTCCTGGCCTGCCTCGTTGAGGTACAACCCGACCGACAGCGCCGAAGGCGCCTCCAGGGTCACCACCATGCCGACCACGCAGCGGCTAAACACGCCGATCGCCGCAGTGAGGTCCGGCCGATCGGCAGCCGGAGAGCGGGCACCGCGTCGATCCCGAGCTCGTAATGGCCGCGGCGTAGGTTTGCACGAAGGCGTGCCGGCGATCACGCGCGCTCGGCCAGCAGTTCCTCGACGTCGCAGTACGACAGGCCGTAGCGCAGGTACCAGCGCACCGCCACCACTATCACCTCAGCCGGGAAGCGGAACCCGGCGAACGCCGACCGAGCAGGAGCAACACGACGAGGCCGACCCGCGACCTTCACCCGTCAACGATGCCTCGATCTTGCGATCAGCCAACGCAACGGAGCCTCGAGAAGCATCTGCTGGTCGACGGGTTCGTGCAGCGCTACACCCAGCATGACGGCACCGACGTCGACGGCCTGCCGCCCGGCGAGGGCGCCTTC
>NZ_JBEZXZ010000356.1:0-4546 GCF_040638275.1 Actinoplanes sp. NPDC026623
GCCGGGCGGGCGTCGCGCTCGCGCCGTCCGGAGCGCAGCAGGGCGTCCACCGACGCGGCCGTCGGCTCGTCGCTGTAGTGATCGGGCTTCGGGCCGATCCGGTGCGGCGCGTCGGGCCAGTAGTCGGAGATCGAGGGAAAGGGGGGAGGGGTCGGGGCTTCGGGGCGGCGGTAGTTCGCATCGGGGTCGGTGGAGGCAGGGTTTTCCACGGCACGTGCTCCCTCGAGGGCAAGCGCCACCGCCCGCGGGATCGCTGCGAGCATCAGCGCGTGGTGAGTCCCTCGTCACTACGGATGAGGAGCCCGATCGGATCGATCACCTAGGGTGTTCGCGAGATTGCCCCTTGCCATCGGCGCGTTCTGCCCCGAATATTGCTGCGGCACACCCGTACGCGGGAGCCCAGATAAGCTTTGTTTGCTATTCAGGGAACGGAATCGGATGTCCCCAGAGGATGGTGACCGGCCCGATCTACGGGTCGGCGGTTGGATTCCCCCCATTCAGCACTTCGCCCCACCCGAGCGGCGACGGCCCCCGGCCGGCCCGCCGGCCCCTGAGCCCGCCGCCGCGGTCACCCAGGGCCGGCCGCACCGGCTGCCGCCGCGGACCCGGCCGGGGACCCTGCTCGTCGGCGCCGCGGTCCTGAGCGCCCTGGTCGCCGCCGGCCTCGCCCTGTCGACGGGTGAGAAGGAGCGCCGCGCCGCGCCCTCCTTCGTCCTGCTGCCGACCGGCCCGGTCATGCCCGGGCCGGTCGAGGTGCCGTCCCCGGCGGCCGCCGAGCCGCCACCCAGCCGGTCCGCCGGGATACCGACCACCGGCCACCGGGCGCTGCGCCCACCGGCGAGGCCGGACCGCAACCGGCCGCCGGCGTCGCCGTCCCCGTCGCGGGCCGCGCTCCCGGTGGTCGGCGCCGATGTCGGTCTCGAGCCGGTGGGCGAGCCGGGCCGCCGGGTGCGGCACCGCGACTTCCGGGCCCGCATCGATTCCATCGGTCCCGGCAGCCCGGCACTGGACCGGGCCGACTCCGGCTTCACCGTGCGCGCCGGCCGCGCGCGCGGCTCCTGCGTCTCGTTCGAGTCGGACAACTATCCCGGCTACTTCCTGCGGCACCGCAATTTCGCCCTGCGCCTCGACCGGGCCGACGGCTCCGCCCTGTTCGACGCCGACGCGACATTCTGCCCGGTGCCCGTGGCGGCCGGCGGATTCGTGCTCCGCTCCCACAACCATCCCGACCGCCACCTCACCGAGAGCGACTCGCTGCTGCTACTGACCCGGACGCCCGCCGCGGACGCCCAGGCCTTCGTCACCCGCAGTCCGCTCAGGGACCCCGTCCTGACGGCGCGGACCGGCCGCGGCTTCAGCACCAGAACGTCCTGGCGGAGCCCGCCCTCGGCGATCGGGGGCCTCGCGCATCGCGGTGGCCCGCATCGCGGTCGCGGCAAGCGGATCGACGGCGGAGTGCGGCGGCGCCACGCACACCCCTGACCCGTGATCCAACCAGCAGGACATCGCCGGGCCACCGGACCCGGCGGTCAGAAGCTGCTGTTCGACCACCAGTGGGCGAAGAGTTCCCGGTCGCCGACGATCTCGACGTCCGCCGTCTGCACCGACAGGCGCCGGTTGAGCAGGAGCAGCAGTTGCAGCGCGGGCCCCCGTACCGTGACGTCCGCCCGGTCGTGGCCGTGCCGCCAGGTGACACCGGCCGGGCCCCGGGTGACCGACCACTCGCCGCCCGATCCCAGGCCCGAGTCCGTGGCGACGAACAGCAGGGATTCGCCGTCACCCGCCAGACCGAGGAAGGCGCTCGGTACGCCGATGTCCGGCCTCGACAGAGTCGCGGCGATGTCCAGCAGGTCGGACACGCCGTCGGCCGCGAGGTCCGCGGCCAGGTCGCCCTTGATGCCGAGAGCGAATTCGGCGTCGAAGCGATGCACCACCTCGTCGTGGAGCATCCGCCGAAGCCAGAAGCCCGCCGACCGATCCCGCTGCCACGTCCACACCCGCTGCTCCGGACCCGCGTCCCGCACCGCGCCGGCGAGCATCCGCGCGCCCGCGGTCAGCCACTCGCCGCGCCCATCGGGGTCGGCGGGCACGACCACCTCCTGCATGGGGATCGGCTCCAGCAGGCGCCGCCGGACGATCTCGGCCGCCCACCGGTGCCCGCGGCCGACATGCCCGACCAGCTGCTCCAGCGTCCAGCCGGGGCAGGCCGGGATCGGATGCCCGCCGTCCGCCTCGCCCGCCAACCCGGCCAACCTGGCCGTCTCGGCTTCGAACTCCATGAAGTACCTGTCGAAATCAAGCATGCAATCGCACATCCCCGGGCTTGGCGGACAACCATTCACCCTCAATGATCTCCTACTCCGTAGGGCCTACGGTTTCTTGCATGATCAACGCGGTGAGTGCCGGCATGGGAACCATCCTCAGCGCTCTCCACGAGGCCTCCGGCAAGGTCGAGCGGGTCTTCATGGACATCGCGTTCGGCTACGACATCTCCGTACCGGGCCTGCCCGACGATGAGGTGACGTATCGAGGGACGTATCTCTGGTACCCGGAGAAGGACGGAACCCTGACGTTCCACTGCCTGGAGATCCAGCTTCCGTGGCGGTCCGGCGACGTGAGCAACGTCCCGTCCGAGATACGCCTGTCCATCAGCGTCAGGCCGCACGAGCACGGATTCACCATCGGCGCCGCCCTCGAGGTGGACCTGGTCACGCCGCTGCACAACCTCGAGGCCGGCGAACACCAGATCATGAGCCGGGCGGAGGAGCAGACGACGGTGGCCGGCGCCGTGGCCGCCATCGGCCGCTGCCGCGACGCCTTCGCCGAGCACCACGGCCTGTTCCACCACATCGGCTTCCTGCCGCGCGGGTGACCCGGGCGAAGGGCGACGTCTCGAGCGGATTCCCCGTGGATTCCGGGCGATCCTTCGTTCACGATGACGGGGTGAACAGGCGCCGGCGTAAGAAGTTGCAGCAGCGCCTGACGGAGGCCGCGGGCCGGGCCGACGTCAGCCGGGTCGCCGGCCTGCTGCTGGACGGCGCGGATCCGAACCTGCCGGATCCCGGCGGAAGCACGCCGCTGTACCGGGCGAGCGTCCAGAACCTGGCGGGCAATGTCCGGGCGCTGGTAGCGGCCGGCGCCGACCCGAACCGGGAAAGCGGCGCCGGGGACGAAGGGCTCCCGCTGTGCGGTGCCGCGTGCTGGGGCCACGCCGACGCGGTGCGGGAACTGCTGGCCGCCGGCGCCGACCCGAACCGGCGCGAAGACCAGGGGCACGGGCCCACCGCGGCCGAGTGGGCCGCCCTGGGCGATCATCGCGACACCCTCGAACTGCTGCTGACCGCCGATCCCTCACCGGCACCGCCACCTTCGCGAACCGCGCCGGTCTGAGTGCTCAGCCCAGGCACAACGCGGCCAGGCGGGGCAGCCGGCGGCGCACCTGCTCATCGTCCTCGAAGTCCCATGTCGTCTCCAGGGGGGATACCGTCCGACCACCGGGTTCGGCAGGTCCGCGGTGCCGGTGAGCTCGTCATAGGCGTCCCGGACGACTCCGTACATCGACTCGCACACGAGGAAGGCGTGCGGGGCGATGCCCAGACGGTTGCCCCAGGCGACCGCGGCCGCGGTCAGGTGGTCCGCCATCAGGACGCCTCCGATGTCGATCAGGAGGGCAGCACGGCGGGCACGGGCGTCGGCGGTCATCTCGGTGTGGGCTTCACGCGGCCGCCGTGGACGCCTGCTGCTGACGCCGTTCGCCGAGGTGGCCGCGTTCGAAGCGTGCACCGGCACGCACCAGGGCGACCAGGTGCGGCGCGTTGACCGCCCGCCACCGCCGCGCGGCCTCGATGAGTGTGAACGCCATGGCCAGGCGAGCGGCTTTCGGGCCCGGTCCCTTGGCGACCCTGGTGCGGTGCCCGACCGTGGCGAACGTCGACACGATCGGGTTGGTGATGCGCAGGCACCCACCGCTCGGCCGGAAAGTCACAGAACGCCAGTGGTTCATCGAGGTCGTCGACGACCTTCGCGACAGCCTTGCCGAACCTCGCCCCACAGGCGCCGTCACGCACGACCCCTCGCCCAGCGAGCCGCCCGACACGGCCGCCTCGAACATCACCGCCGGCGTCGGCTCCTGGGGTTTGGCTACGGTAAGCACGGGCGCACCCTCCCCACCTGCGTTGACGCGGGTGCCCTACTCGATTCCTCGGCTCGGAACTCGCCGGCAGGCTACCCCTCCCGACGCTCATCCCCAGGCTTCAAGCGTTGCTCACCGAGAGAACCGCTGACCGCGACCGGCGGGCTGCGTCCGCTTGCGTGACTGGGGGCTGCGTCCGCTTGCGTGACTGGGGGCTGCGTCCGCTTGCATGTCCGGTGGGGTGCTTCGCTTGCGCAACCGGCGGGCTGCGTTCGCTTGCGTGACTGGCGGGCTGCGTCCGGTTGCGCAACCGGCGAGGTGCATCCACCTGCGCAACCGGCGAGGTGCGTCCGCTTGACCCACCACCCACCCCGGCCTGCCCGACCGACCCTCCTGCCGCGCCCACAGCGCGGA
>NZ_JBEZXZ010000357.1:0-4534 GCF_040638275.1 Actinoplanes sp. NPDC026623
CGGTGCGGCGGGCACTCGTGGCGCAGGAGGCGACGTGGGCGTGGTGGGGTATGCCGGCGCGCTCTCGGCGGCCGCCGCTGCCAGGGCTGCGGAGCGGCTCAGGCGCAGGCGGCGAAGCTTCTCGCCGTGGCGTTGCTGAAGACCCCATTTGCGATGACGCTCGTGCTCACGACGAAATTCGTCAGCGGCGGCTGAATAGTTCCGCCGCGCGGTCCGGTCCCGCATCGCCGCCAATTCCGACCTGCCGAACAATGACAACTGTCCCACCGAAGAATTCTCCCGCACCCCACCCCGGCACGCCCGTGAATGATCATGCCAACCTATATTTGGCAATATCGGGTCGGCGCGGCAATTCCGGCGCGGCGTCACGCGCGTCGAAAATAGAACCTGTCATGCCTCCGGTAAAGCGCGTGGTTTATCACTGAGCAATTTCGCCCACGGGCCGGAGGCGTCCGGGCCGTGGACCTGTGCCGGGTGCTGCCCCCGGGCCACGTTGAAATGCCTCACTGTGAGTGAGGAGGGTCCGACGGGTCCTGCCGGCCCTGAAGCTCAGTTCCGCTTCGCGGGACAGAACCTAGCGGCGGCGGTCACCTTCTCGCGAACGGTCGCCGCGACTTTGATGCCGGCCGGACCTCCGATATGGATAGTGCTGCCAGGGGGTCAAGGCCGCGGCCGATCGGCCGCCGCAGTCTGATCGGTCCCGGGTTTGTGCCACTCCCGGGTCGGCGGCGACCGGGGGTGATTCGGGTCCAGCAAGATCGTGATCGTCACGTTGAGCCTGAACGAACCACACGGGGGACCACCACATGAAGCTGAGCCGAATCGCCGCCGCCGCGACCATCGTCGTGGCGTTCTCCGGATTGATCGCGAGCCCCGCGCAGGCGGCGGCTGCCAAGCCCGGCGTCGTCGTCGATTACGACTACCACACCGTCAAGGTCAAGCCGAAGACGATCTGGCCCTACAAGGACATCAACTTCACCAAGATTCACTGGACCGGCCTGAACGGGTCGGCCGGCTACGCCACCGCGGTGCAGAACGTCAACACCTGCATCCCGAACTGCGCCGAGGCCAACTACAAGCACACCAAGGTGAAGCTGAAGTTCACCCGGGTCCGGTCCTCGGACTGCCGCAAGGTGTTCACCAGGGTCCGCGTGACCGAGGTCAAGTCGAAGCGGGTGCGGACCCTGACCCTGCCCAGCCACAAGCGCGCGAACTGCCGCTGAGCGCCGCCATGAACGGCATCGCCGCCGGGCCGGCCCGGCGGCGACTGCCTTACCGGGCGGCGAACCGCAGCACGGCGGCCTCGACGTCCTGCTCGTTCACCGGGGAGCCGGGGAACCGGGACAGCCTGACCAGCGGGACCGCCCGCATCATCTGGCCGTTCGCCGGGTCGGAGAGCATGGCGGCGAACATGCCGTCGCCCAGGTTCTCGCGTAGCCACGGGCCGGCCAGCGGGTGGCCCAGCCAGGCGTCCACGGTGGATTCGGCGGTCAGCGGCGCGGCGAAGCGGTCGCCGGTGAGCTCGACGGTGCCCTGGAGGCGGATGTCGCGCGACGACGCTCCGACGCGGATGCCGAACGTGCCGCCCTCCACCACCCAGCGGCGGGCGGTCTCGTGCCAGAAGGCGAACTCCCGGGCGCCGAGGGTGAGCGTGACCGGCCTGCTCTCGCCGGCCTCGAGGCTCACCTGAGCGAACGCCCGCAGCTCCTGCTCGGGCCGGTAGACGCTCGCCTGCGGGTCGGTGACGTAGACCTGCACGGTCTCGCGGCCGGCCCGCGCGCCGGTGTTGGTGACGGTCAGAGTCACCTCGACGGTGGGCCGCTCGCCGTCGGCGGTCACGGCGATCGCGAGGCCACCGTACGAGAACGAGGTGTAGGACAGGCCGTGGCCGAACGGGTACGCGACCGGGAGCCGGTGCGCGTCGTACCAGCGGTAGCCGATCAGCAGGCCCTCGCCGTACCGGACGTGGCCGAGCTCGCCGGGGAACGCGCCGATCGTGGGGTTGTCCTCGTAGCGCACCGGGATCGTCTCGGCGAGCCGGCCCGCGGGGTCGGCGGCGCCGAGCAGCAGGTTCGCCGTCGCGGCGCCGCCGGCCTGGCCGAGCAGCCAGCCCTCGAGGACGGCCCGGGCGCGGTCCTGCCAGGAGGCGACGCTGACGACCGAGCCGTTGCAGAGCACGACGATCACCCGCGGGTTGACGTCCGCGACGGCGTGCAGCAGGTCGATCTGGTGTGCCGGCAGGTCCATGTGGGCGCGGTCGTAGCCCTCGGATTCGTACGACGGGGGCAGGCCCAGGAACAGCACCGCGACCTCGGCGCCGGCGGCGGCCCGGACGGCCTCGTCGACGAGGGCGGGGTCGGCGGCCGCGGACTCGATGGTGAAGCCGGGTGCGAAGGTGAGCTCGCGGCGCCCGCCGAGCGAGTCGCGCAGCGTGTCCAGCGCGGTGTCGACCCGGGTGGGGTTGACCTGCGACGAGCCGGCGCCCTGGAAGCGCGGGGTGCGGGCGAACTCGCCGATGACCGCGATCGGCCCGCCGGAGTTCGGGTCGAGGGGCAGGACGCCGTCCTCGTTCTTGAGCAGCACTGCGCTGGCCGCCGCGGCCTCGTGGGCGAGCGCGTGGTGCGCCTCGGCGTCGAAGGTCTGCCCGGGCCGCAGCGCCGGCAGCGACCTGTCGACGAGCGTGAGGACGCGGGTGACGGCCAGGTCGAGGTCGGCCTCGCTCAGCGTCCCGGCCTTGACGGCCTCCAGGACGACCCGGGTGCCGGCGCCGCCGGAGGAGGGCATCTCGAGGTCGAGGCCGGCGGCGACCGCGTGGTCGCGGCGGTTGACCGCGCCCCAGTCGGACATGACCAGGCCGTCGAAGCCCCACTCGTCGCGTAGCACGTCGGTGAGCAGCCAGCGGTCCTCGCTCGCGTACCGTCCGTTGATCTTGTTGTAGGAGCTCATCACCGTCCAGGGCCTGGCCTGGGTGACGACCCGCTCGAAGGCGGGCAGGTAGATCTCGCGCAGGGTCCGCTCGTCGACGTCGGCGGAGACCGTCATCCGGTCGGTCTCCTGGTTGTTCGCGGCGAAGTGTTTGACCGACGCGCCGACGCCCTGGCTCTGCAGCCCGTTGACCAGCGCGGCGCCGAGCTCGCCGGCCAGCAGGGGATCCTCCGAGAAGTACTCGAAGTTGCGCCCGCACAGCGGCGAGCGCTTCATGTTGATGCCGGGCCCGAGCAGCACGGCGACCTCCCCGGCCCGGCACTCGCGGCCGAGCGCCTCGCCGACGCGGCCGAGCAGGCCGGTGTTCCAGGTGGAGGCGAGGCCGGCGGCGGGCGGGAAGCAGGTGGCGGGGACGCTGTCGCCGATGCCGACATGATCCGACCCGCTCGCCGGCTTGCGCAGGCCGTGCGGCCCGTCGGCCACCATGACGCCGGGAACGCCGAGGCGTTCGACCGCGGACGTACGCCAGAAGTCGGCACCGTCGAGGAGTTCGGCCTTCTCCTCGAGGGTGAGCGAGGCGAGCAGGGCGGGGATGTCGAGTGTCATCACCCGACCGTAACAATGAAAACCTCCGCGCGGAAGTTTTGGCGGCCCTAGGATGGGCCGATGGACGAACCCAGTGAGCCGCCCCGCCGCGGCGCGTACGAAAAGGGCGTCCGCAGGCGGCGCGAGATCCTCGACCGCGCCATCGAGGTCTTCGCCGAGCGGGGCGCCGAGGGCACGTCCCTGCGGGCGATCGGCGAGGCGATCGGGGTGTCGCACGCCGCGCTCAAGCACTACTTCGCGTCGCGCGAGGAGCTGCTGATCGAGGTCTACCGGGCCGCGGAGGAACGCTCGATGGTCGAGGACCGCCCGCCGGCGGACGTCTCGGTGGTCGGCATCATGACCCACGCGGCGCGTCGCAATCACGGCGTGCCGGGCCTGGTGCAGCTCTACTCGACGCTGGTGGCGGGCGCGCTGGACGAGGGCAACGAGCTGTCCCGGGCGTTCTTCGGCGCGCGGTTCGCCGACCTGCGACGGTTCCTCGCGGCGCGGGTCGAGGCTGAGCAGGCGGCGGGCCGGATCCGCGCGGACATCGCGCCGGAGGCCGCCGCCGCACTGATCATCGCGGCCTCCGACGGGCTGCAGACGCAGTGGCTGCTCGACCCGCGGATCGACATCGAGAAGTCGCTCGAGCTGCTGGAGAGCCTGCTCGGCGCCTGAGTGTCAGACCCGGGCGGCACAATGACGTCGTGCTGGTAGCGGTGGTGTCCGACGACGGCAGCTGGCATGGTTCCGGCCGCTGGCAGGAGCTGCTGCCCGACGGCGGCCCGGCCGGGCCGCCGGAGCGCATCGCCGACCTCCCGGCGGCGATCGCGGCCCGCGAGGCCGCCGAGCACCCCCGCTGGATCTGGGCGGCGACCACCGACGGCTACCCCTCGCTGCTGCGCGGCGGCGTGCGGGTGGACCGCTGCCACGACATCGAGCTGACCGAGGCCCTGCTGCTAGGGCACGCGGGGCGCTGGGGCGAGCCTCGCGCCCTGCGCGCCGCCTGGGCCCGGCTGACCGG
>NZ_JBEZXZ010000358.1:0-4497 GCF_040638275.1 Actinoplanes sp. NPDC026623
C
Source organism: Actinoplanes sp. NPDC026623 (assembly GCF_040638275.1). Classification (NCBI taxonomy): domain Bacteria; kingdom Bacillati; phylum Actinomycetota; class Actinomycetes; order Micromonosporales; family Micromonosporaceae; genus Actinoplanes; species Actinoplanes sp. NPDC026623. Next base: position 2 of record NZ_JBEZXZ010000358.1, read on the forward strand.
GCCGGGCGGCGGCGGGCGCCGATCGTCGCGCAGGCGCTCACCCCGGCCCGCCCGCGGAAGACCAGGGCGACCCGCCGGCCCGCACCGCCGCGCGATGCCGGCACCCGGGCCCCGGAACACGAGGCCAAGGAGTACGGCCCCGAGAACTGCACCAAGCGCTTCACGGTCGTCGACTTCAGGAACCCGATGCTGCTCAGGGCCTGCCACGCGGTCGGCGAGAGGGTGCAGATCCACGCCACGATGGCCGCGCCGAGCCGGGGCGAGGGCCGGATCTCGGTGGCCCTGCGCGACCTCGGCTCCGGCCGCCTGGTCGGCGCCCCGAAGGTCTGCTCGGGCGTCGGATTCGACCGGGACCAGCCGATCCACGACTGCGGCCCGGCGTTCGTCGACCCGGCGCGCGGCCACCGCTACCAGGTCGTCATGGCGTGGGCCTTCACCCCGGCCGGCCGGCCGGCGGAGACCGGCATGACGGTGGGCGACGACTTCGACTGGTGAGCGGCCGCGCGGAAATACGGTCGCAACCGCCGGCGTTTGCGCCTACCGTGATCGCCATGTTCGCCGCGCCCGGTCTGCAGCTGCCCGCAGGGTTCACCCTGCCGGTGGCTCCCGCGCGCGATACGCGAATCTGACCCTTCCCCAAGCAGCAGCAGAACCCGGGGAAGGGTCTCCGTGCCGGTTCTGGCGCGCGTCTCTGGGCAAGGCTCGCGTTCCGCCGACCGACCCGACGTTTCTCGCATCCAGTGAGGACAGGAAGATCCCATGGCCAAGAGCCAGTTCGTCCGCAACAAGCCACACCTGAACATCGGCACGATGGGTCACGTCGACCACGGCAAGACGACCCTGACCGCCGCCATCACGAAGGTCCTCGCCGACCGCGACCCGGCCGCCAACCGGTTCGTCGCCTTCGAGGGCATCGACAAGGCGCCGGAGGAGGCGCTGCGGGGCATCACCATCAACATCTCCCACGTCGAGTACGAGACCGCCGGCCGCCACTACGCCCACGTCGACATGCCGGGGCACGCCGACTACGTGAAGAACATGATCACGGGAGCGGCGCAGGTGGACGGCGCGATCCTGGTGGTCTCGGCGCAGGACGGCGCCATGCCGCAGACCCGCGAGCACGTGCTGCTCGCTCAGCGGGTCGGGGTGCCGTACCTGGTCGTGGCGCTCAACAAGAGCGACGCGGTCGAGGACGAGGAGCTGCTCGACCTGGTCGAGCTGGAGGTGCGTGAGCTGCTCGGCGAGTACGGCTTCCCCGGCGACGAGGTCCCGGTGGTGCGCGTCAGCGCGCTGAAGGCCCTCGAGGGCGACCCGCGGTGGACCCGGTCCGTCGCGGAGCTGCTCGACGCCGTCGACGCGTACGTGCCGGTCCCGCCGCGCGAGCTGGGCGAGCCGTTCCTGATGCCGATCGAGAACGTGCTCACCATCAGCGGGCGGGGCACGGTCGTCACCGGGAAGATCGAGCGCGGCACGCTGCGCGTCGGTGAGCCGGTGGAGATCGTCGGCCTCGGCCCGACGGTGGCGACGGTCGCCACCGGCCTCGAGACGTTCGGCCGTTCGCTGCCGACGGCGGAGGCCGGCGACAACGCGGCGGTGCTGCTCCGGGGCATCAAGCGCGACCAGGTCCAGCGCGGCCAGGTGGTGGCCCTGCCCGGCAGCGTCACCCCGCACCGCGAGTTCCGCGCCCGGCTCTACGCCCTGAGGAAGGAGGAGGGCGGAAGGCACACGCCGTTCGTGGCGAACTACCGCCCGCAGTTCTTCTTCCGTACCACCGACGTCTCCGGCGCGATCGACCTGGGCGACCTGCCGATGGTCATGCCGGGTGACACGGTGGAGCTGACGGTGCGGCTGGGCAAGGAGGTCGCGATGGACGTCGGCCTCGGCTTCGCGGTCCGCGAGGGCGGCCACACGGTGGCGGCCGGGACGGTCACGGAGCTGCTCGACTGACGTGCCGGTGCCCGCCCGGGTTCGCGCCCGGGCGGGTCCGGCACTACTTCTCCTCGGGCTCCTGCTTGCGCAGCTCCTGCTCGCGCCGGCGCAGGTCGGCCTCCCAGCGCTTCATCATCGACTCGTCCTCGCGCAGCGACGTGGCGAGGCTCCTCAGGAACTCCGGGTCGTCGTCGGGGGCGAGCGGGCCCTTCGCCGGCCTCGGCCGCTGGCTCTCGGGGAACCCGTTGCCGGGCCGCCACGTGGTGCCGTTGCTGAGCTGCACGGCCCGGGCGGGGCGCCCGGCGATGAACCAGGCGATCGCCCCGATCGGCGAGAACAACAGGATGATGAAGACCCAGGCGATCCGCGGCAGGGCCCGAATCTGGAACTCTTCGGCGGAGAGGCAGTCGATCAGCGCGATGACCAGCAACGCGAGATCGATAAGCGCGAACAACGAGTAGAGGCGGACCATGGCGAGAGATCTTCGCAGATTCGGATCTCCCGCGCGCCCCCCGGAGGGACAAATCGCATTCCGGCGGGCCCGGGCGGGTGGTGGATCCCGCCCGGGCCCGTTCTTCGGGGGCGGTCAGCCGAGCGCCGCGTTCAGCGCGGGGAGGTAGCCGTACCGGTAGCCGGCGTTGTTGGGGTGGAACGAGTCCGTCGGCGGCAGGACGGTCAGGCCGTGCAGCCACGCGTTGGTGCCGCAGATGCCGTGGCCGGCGAACTGGTCCTCGACGCTCGACCAGGTGAAGCCGGCCGCCTGTGACCGCGCGGCGATCACCCGGTTGAGTTCGGCGGCGCCCTTGTTCAGCGACTTGCGCTTGGCCAGGCTCATGCCGCCGGCGCCGCAGTTCGCGACCGTCTCGTCGAACAGGATCGGGTAGCCGAGGACGACGACGTGAGCGTTCGTGGCCTTGCCCCGGATGTCGGCGTACGTGGCGTTGAGCTTGGCCGGCAGCTGATCGCGCACCTTGACCAGGGCGCCGGCCACGGCGGAGGCGCAGCCGCTGTCGCCGGCCAGCGTGCAGGTGATCACCGTGTCGGCGAAGCCGATGTCGTTGCCGCCGATGGTCAGCGTGACCAGGTCGGTCTCGGCGTTCAGGCCGGTCAGCTGCCCGGACCGCAGGGAGGCGGTGGTCGCGCCGCTGCAGGCGTTCGACCGGTACGACCTCGGACTGTTCGCGGTCCTCCACAGGCCGGGGTAGGCGTTGGAGCTGCGCAGGCAGAGCCCGCTCTGCCCGGACGCGCCGACGCCGGACGAGTACGAGTCGCCGAGCGCGACGTAGTCCCAGTCGGCCGCGCCCGTCGCGCCCGCCGCCGCGGCGGCGGGCGCCGCGATGAGGAAGCTGAGCAGGGTAGAGGTGGCGAAGCAGGCGAGGACGTTGGTGCGTCTGCTCATCGGGTTGGCCTCCGGATCCGCGGGGGATGGGGGCCGGAGCGCTCCGGTTACCGAACAGTAAGTCAAGACTTCACGGAAAGAAACATAGTGACATTCCTGTTACCTCGTAGTAACATCCATCGATGTGACCTGCATCTATGTCATGCGGTCATGTTTCATGTGCGGAGAGCAATTATTTCTTACCGGCGGCTCAGCCGGTCTTCAGCGCGCGCACAGGTCGACGGAATAGCGTCGGGTACATGGAAGAGAAGCGGGCCCGGAGAGTCGTCGAGACATTGCGCGGACGCAACGTCTTCGCCCACGTCAAGCTGCCGCACGCCGGCATCACCCAGTACGGAATCCGGGTCGTCCTGCCCGACGGGCGCGAGGCGATCTGGGACAACGACGGCACGGCCGGGCTCGAGGCGCAGGTGATGCGCGACGGCGTCCTGGTCGGCTTCGTGTCGTCGATCCCCGGCTCGGAGAACTTCGGCGACGATCAGATCATCGACGCGATCGCGGCGGCCGACTACGACCAGCCGGCCGGCCGTTCCCGGCCCGCGACGCCGGTGCGCCCCGACCGGGTGGCGGCGGCACCGCGCCCGATGGGCCTCGGCGACCGGCTGCGCCGCACCTTCGGCGGCTGAACCTCGCCCCTCGCCGCGGGCGGGCTCAGCCCACCCCGAATTCCGCGTTCCCGGCCGGCAGGCTCCGGCCGTTCGCGCCGTACGCGCCGGCCCTGCCCAGGTGGTCGGCGGACCCGACCTGGTCGAGGGAGAACCAGAACAGCACGACCGAGGGGTCCTCGCTCCAGACGACCTGCCGCGCCGTGACCTTCCGGCCGCCCGCCGTCACCGTGATCCTCGCGGCGTCGCCCACGTAGTAGCCGAACGCCGGGACCTTCTCGCTGCCGACGGTGGTGGGTGCCTGCAGGGCGTGGAAGCCGGGCGCCCGGTCCGAGCCCTCGAACTCGTTGGACACCACGTCGGTGACGAGCCGGCCGCCGGCGTCGCGGCGCCCGGCCGCGAGCCCGATCGCGGTGTCCGGCAGCGCGGCTTCGTCGATCTCGGTGACCCACAGCAGCCGCGGGAAGCCGTTCGTGCGCATCCCGGTGTCGACGATGTCGCCGAGCGCGCCCTCGTGCCGCGGATCGACCGGCGCCTCCCGCACGCCGGCGCCGGACGCGCCG
>NZ_JBEZXZ010000359.1:0-4471 GCF_040638275.1 Actinoplanes sp. NPDC026623
ATCGCCGTGGTGCTCTCCGACACCGGCGGCTACGCCGCGGGCGTCTTCCTGGGAGTCCCAGACGGTGAGCCCGGCCAGGTCCCGCGGCCGCAGCCACCACGCCGCGGCGTCCTGGTCCGAGACCGGCAGTTCGGCGCGGACGTCCGCGCCCGAGGCGGCGCGGGACTTGCCCTGGTAGATGGTCGCCTCCCCGAGCAGCGCCCCGGTGCCGGCCGCGGTCAGCAGCGCCCACCAGCGGTGGAACTCCTGCCATCCGGGCGGCGCCACCGTGCCCAGCCCGAACCGGCGCCGGGCCGGCGCATCCACCGGCGTCGCCATGACCAGCGAGACGTTGAGGACGTCGTGCTCGCGGCGGGCGATGGCCTGGAACGTCACCGTGACGTCCTGCAGTCCGGCTACCGCGCCGGGCGGCACGGCCGCCGGGTCGGCGGGGAGCCGGACATCCAGGCCCGTCTCGTCGATCTGCCGGGTCATGCCGAGCTGGGACCGGCAGTTCTCCCAGACGGACCGCAGCTGCCGCAGCGCGGGCTCCGCGTGCGGCCCGTCGAGCGGCGCGAAAAGGTGGGCGACGAACTCCTGCTCAACCGTCCTCGCGGGCACCGTCCACCCCCTTGCCCGTGGCTTGCCCGGCACGTTCCGCCACGAGGGTGTGCACGAGTTCGTTGCACCGGTCGAGCACCGGCTCGGGCACGCCGGTGACGGTGGTGGTGCCGATCCGCAGCGCCCGTACCGGCCCGTTGAGCTCCAGGTCGGCGATCGCCTCCCGCACGCCGTCCGGGTCGCTGCCGGCGTACGCGGCGGAGATCTGCCCGATCAGCCGCCCGACCTGGTCCCATCGCTGCGGCGTGAGCTCCCAGAGCACCACGTCCCGCAGCACGTCCAGGGCATCGCCGAGCGTCTCGTCATCCATCGTCCTGGCCCTCCCATGGTGAGTCGTGCCGGCCGCCGCCCCGGGTCACACCCCGTGGCAGACAAGGGGTCGCCAGAACCGCGGATCGGCGAGGTCGGTGTCCCGCGCGCTCGCGCGATGGGCGGCCGGGAGCAGATCGGGCAGCTCGCGGGCCGGGTCCCTCATCCACCTGCGCACCGCGTCCACGGCCGCGGCCGGATCGAGGCACCCGTCGACCAGGCCGGCGTGCAGGAGGAAGTAGACGAGCGAGGCGACCCGGTCCGGGACCGGCTCGCGGAAGGCGATCACGTCGACCGCGCCGCGGGCCAGCAGGGCGTCGATGAGGGCCGGGGTGCCGGTCGGGTCGGGCGGCAGCACGACGACACCGCCGGCCTCGCCGCCCGCCGGCGCGGCGACGCGCTCGATCGGCAACTCGGCCAGGTCGGCGAGTTCCAGGGCGCCGTCCGCGGTGATTCCACAACCGAGGTGCAGCACGGGGGCGTCCAGGTGGGCGGCGACCTCGTCCGGGGTGCCGCGGCCGTCGACGCCGTCGACGGTCAACCCGAACCCCGTCGACCGCGGATAGAACGCGCGGCGCAGGGCGATGGCGTCCATCGTGGCCGCGTCGCGGTCCCGGCGCGGGTTGGCGACGAACACGGCCTCCCCGGCCGGGCGGCGGCCCCGCCGGGCCAGCTCGACGGCCTGCGCACCGGAACGCAGATACGACACGACACAGTCGTCTTCGAGGTCCCCGGCGCCGACCATCAGCACGCGGGGCGGCAACGGCGCGGCGGCGTCCCGCAATCCGAGCCGGCCCTCCGGCGACAGGACGAGCGTCTCCTCGGCGGTGGTGAGCACCAGCGCGTCGGCGCCGGCCTTGCGCATCGCCTCGGCGACCGCGGCGAACCGCTCACCGAGCGCCGGTACGGCCCGCAGGGCCGGATCGGACCGGTCGAGCAGGGTGGCCAGGCGCAGGGCCGCGGCGAGGAACTCGGGCGACTCCGCCGAGGCGTTCTCCGTGGCCCGGCCCAGGCTCTCGGCGGCCCGCCCGCGGTCGGCGGCGTCGGACGCGCCGCGCAGGTACAGGCCGGCGGCGAACGCCAGGTGGTCGGCGGGCCGGGCCGCCGCGGACTCGGCCAGCACGCTGCCGATCGCCACCAGGTCGTCCACCAGCGCCGGGTCGGCGGGGTCCGCGTCGAGCAGCGCCCGCAGTGCCGTCGGCACCGGCTCGGTCAGCAGGGCGTCCAGCGCGGCGCGGAGCACGGCGTCGCCGGTCGGCCGCTCGGCCGCACGCCGCTGTCGCGGGAGGCTCGCCGGGGCCGGCACCGGACCGTCCACCACGGCCACCGGGCGGCCCGCCGGGCCGGCGTCGGGGATCAGTGAGACGTCCACCGCGCCGGGCATGACCCCGAGACCGGCACCGGGCGTCCGGGTCCTGGCCTGGAAATCCTGGATCGCCGTCATCGCGGCCGCGAGCTTGCCGAGGTCCATCCGGCCGCCCGCCCCGCCGAACATGGCCTGCATGGCCTCCGCCACGACCAGCATGGTCGCGGCCGTCTCGGTGAGTTCGGCGCTGATCCTGGGCCCGTCGATGATCTCCCGGAAGAGGACGACGGCGCGATCCAGGTCGGCGGCACCGTCCGCCGGGCCGCCGTTCATGATCCGGACCGCGAGGCCGGGAGCACCCATGGCCGGCGCCTGCCGGGCGAGCAGCAGCTGACCGAGGACGAACCGGGCCACCCCGAGCATCATCGCCGGCTGCTGCGGACGGCTCAGCGCCACCTCGAGGAGGCGGATACCGGTCTCGCGGTCGCCGGCCGGCCCGCCGTGCGCGGTGTGCCGGATGCCGTGCAGCCAGCCCAGCTGGCCGGCCAGCTGGCCGTACAGGGGCGAGTCCGTTCCGAGCAGGTCGTACGCCTCGCCCAGTACCGTGATCGCCTCGTCGAGATCCGGGCCGCCCGCCGGCGAGCCCGGTCCGGCACGCCAGTACCGGTCGAGCAGCGCCTGGCCGAGCTCGACCAGCGGCCGGGCCCGCGCCGCACCGGTGTGCAGGGCCACCTGATCGCGCAGAGCCCTGATCCTGTCCGACATCGCTCTCCTCCGGTGCAGCCGGCCACCCAGCTCACTGACCCCAATGGATGAAACCGGCCCACGCGACCACGTCGCGCAGGCCGGTCGTGGAAAGACCCGCGCGCAGCGTCGCGGGCATGCCGTCCGGGATCGCCCGGTCGGGCTCGAGCATCCAGAGCTGCGCCTGCCGCAGCGCCGCCCAGGCCGGCCGCCGTTCACTGCGCAGGTAGTGGTGGAACATGAACATGAGTACCGAGGTGGCCCGGTCCGGGATGCTCCACTGGGTGGAGAGCACGGACCGCGCGCCACCGGCCAGGAAGGCGGTGCCGAGGCTGTAGGCCTCGTCGTAGCCGTTCATCGACAGCCCGGTCCGGCAGGCGGCGAGCACGACCAGCCCGACGGCCCGCTCCGGCGCCGCGCCCATCACCGCGACCAGCTCCTCCGCGGTGAGCCGCTCGCCCCCGGCCAGCGCCAGATGGGCGCCGGGACGGTCGCCCTCGGTGCGGACGTAGCCGTGGCAGGCCAGGTGCAGCATGCTCCCCCGTACCGGCCCGGCGGCGGTGAGCCACTCGCGGACCTCGGCGGCGGTGCCGGCACCGGAGGTACGGGATGCGCCGTCCGGCCCGCGCCCGACGAATCGCGCGCCGGGATAGAAGGCCTGCCGGATCGCGTACGCCTCGAGCCGCGCCGCGACCAGGTCCACCTCGTGGCGCCCGGTCTCCGGATCGGTGGTGTCCGGGTCGCCCACCACCAGGCCGGTCGGCGTGGGCGCCACCTCGGGCAGCGCGGCGCTGCGGCACAGCATGCGGGCCGAGGCCGCCTGCGAGATCGCGGCGAGCTCGACGGCGTACCGCCCGTCGGGCCGGCGGGCGGCCTGCCACGGGATCCGGGCCAGGTCCCCCATCGGCACCAGCACCAACCGGTACGGGCGGTGCGCCGGCCGTGGCAGCCGCCGCAGAAAGGTCTCGATCAGGGGGCCCATGGCGGCGTGCCAGGCCCACCCGCACAGCGTCTCGAGGCTGTCGGCGAGCTCGACGCCGGTGTCGGCACCGGGGGCCATCGCGGCGTCGCGGGGCGCCGCCGTCGCCAGGTAGCGCTCGACGCCGACCTCGCCGTCCAGGACGAGATACGGCAGGGCGAGATAGCTCGGCGGCCCGTCGGCGGCGGCGATCACGGCGTTTCCGGGAATCGACCCGGCACCCGCGACGAGATAGACCAGCGCGTCCGCGTCGATGTCCTTCAGCGCCTGCTGAATCTCGGCATGGCCGGGCGGGTCGAGCAGCCCGGCCGACGGCGCGTGCGCGAGCAGCGTGTCCAGCACCTCCCGGCGCAGGTCCGGGCCGGGATCGCCGCCGGGCAGCGCCGCACGCCACCGCGCCGCGAGGCCTTCCGCGCCGGCCAGCACCAGCCGGTCGGCGATGTCGCGGGTCTCCGTGGCGGCGTACAGCGCCAGGCCCCGGCCGGAGTCCAGGGCGGTCAGCGCGCCCGCCGGGTCGCCGGCCACCAGGCAGC
>NZ_JBEZXZ010000360.1:0-4338 GCF_040638275.1 Actinoplanes sp. NPDC026623
GCGGGTCGGCGCCAGGACAGCCCCCCGCGGCTCCGGCGTCCCGGGCCTTGCGCCAATCGAGAATGTGTGACCCGTACAGCCGTTCCCGGCGCAGAATCGCCCCGCGAGCCGCCGCATCCGGTGCCGCGTCGTACTCGTCCAGAATCCTCGCCTTGAACTCTGCAGTGAATGTCCGCCGCTGGGGCCGGGCGTCCGGATCCGGGTTCTCGTGGGGCTTCGACGTCCGATGGTCGCCGCCGACATCAACAACCGACCGCGTAAGATCTTCGACTGGAAGAAGCCCTCCGAGATATTCGCCGAACTCGTCGAGGAAAATGCTTCCACTGCCTGAACTCGCCGTGCTCTCCTCGGGGCCGACCAGGAAGAGTATCCCCTGGTAGACGGGCTGTCTCACATCAGCGTGACAGGGAGGGCGTTTGGCGTAGGGTGTGGTGCAGGCGTTGCCCGCTGTCACGACAGGGTGGAGCAGTCGAATCCGATACGGGCTCGGGAGCATCTGAACGCCTCGGTCGAGGACACGGCATCGACTCGTCGGCAAGCGCGGGCGAGAAGGTGGTGTGTCGCCGATGACAGCACAGCGGCCGGCCCTCGATCAACTTCGTCGCACAGGATGATCTATGGGATCCCGGCCGCTGCATCTACTCCGGACAGTCGATCCCGGATCTCGGCATCCGCGAATCTCACCCACCGTGACATCGGTGAGTGTCGACCGACTTTTGAACGACCCTCCCGGAGTCGGGTATCGGGAATCCGGCACGATGGCTGGAACTGCTCCAACGAGCGGAAGTGGCGCGAGCTTCAAGTAACCCGTGCCGAGCTGCCCAGAGAATTGTCACGGGGAGGTGTTCCGGTGCCCAGGATTCCGGATGGACACCCCCGATGGGCACCGCGCCGGTGTCCTGGTTCTGGGCGGCGTTCTCTCTGTCGGCCTGCCGCGGCAGCCTCAGTGCAAGGATTCCCATCGCCGTCTCATCGCGGGCCCTCGCGCGATCTCGCATCGTGTCAAACCATGTCTCACGGTCAACCCTTTCGAGATCGTGACCGAGGCGGACCAGCTCGTCGAAAACGGCATCCCATGTCGGTCTGCTCGGCGCAACAAGGTGATAGCGCTCGGCCGGAGCGGTGTGATGCGCGAGGTTACCTATCACCATCCTCGCCGCCACATCCACTGGAAGCCATCGTGGACCGCCGTGGGAGATCGGCCAGCGTCCGGATTCGAGGGCCGCCCGCATGGTGAGCCATCGCCAGTCCCTCGGATTCACTTCGCCGGTCTCCGTGTCCGGGCCTAGGCCGCCGACGCGGTAGGTGCTGACGTCGAACCCTGCCGATTGGCAGATCTTTGTCAGGCACTCCGCCAGCCATTTCGATTGGGCGTATCCTCCGGGCGGAGGCTGTGGCGGCAGCCGGTTCGCACGGTTCCCTGCGTGGTCACGACCCAGGATGGACATGGAAGAGATGAAGTGCATGCGCTTGTCACGGTGTTCACCGGCCAGACGGAGGAGTGCAAGAGTTCCGGAGACATTCGTGTCGACCATCCGCTCCAACGAAAGGAAATGGTTAACCGATGCCCCCGCGTGCACTATGGTGGAGACTTCTTGACCCAGCTCCGTCCACTGCTGTGCCGAGAGACCCAGAAGTGGGAGCGACAGGTCCCCGATCAGGGGATGGACCTGCCCTGACACGCTCATACCGCTGAGGCCGGAGCGGAAGCTGTTCTCGTCGCGCACCAAGCAGAAGATGTCTTGATCGGGCATGGCTTTCACGATCCGCTTCAACAGGCTTCGCCCGAGGAATCCGGACGCCCCGGTTAGCAGCAATCTGCCAGGTTCTCCGCTGCGGCGGCCGCAAGGGCGTAATTCCTCGGCTGAACGCAGGTACTGGGGTGCCAGCCGTTCAACACTCTTGTCGTCTTGTTGATGAGTCACCGCAGCTCCTATGTCACCGTATCGGTTGCTGCTTGCGACGCCAGCTGTCGCCTGTTCGGCTTCCCCGAGCGCAGGCGGGGTATCGCTCGGAGCCGCACGATCCGCAACCCCATGAGTGGTGGGGGAGCGACCCGCGCGCAAGCCTCACGGATGAGTTGTTCGTTGAACTCATCGCCCGATTGCACCGCGTAGAACATGGTCACGGCCTCGCCGCGATGGACGTCAGGCCGTGCGGCCGCACAGGCGTCGTCCAACCCCTGGACTCCCAGGACGACTCGGTCCAGCTCATCCAAGGAGATCGAGACGCTGGCGCACTTGACGACATTCTTGATTCTCCCCGTGAGGTACAGGAGTGAATTCTCCGGGTACTGCAGGCTCGGCACGATCAGCCCCAGATCGCCGGTGTGGAACCAGCCGCCGACGAAAGAATCCTTTGTGGCCGCCGGGTTGTTGGAGTATCCCGACATCACCGAGTGCCCGCGAACGACCACTTCTCCGATTTCTCCTGCGGGAAGGGGAATTCCATCGCGTTGGACGGCGATCTCGTTGCCGAAGATTGCTGCCCCGGCCGAAGGGATGTGCGGGGAATCCGCCGACAGCTCGCAACCGTGCATCATGCCTTCCCGATATGCGTACGGCATAACGGTCGAAAAGTTCATGGTTTCCGACAGACCGTAGCCCTGAACGGCGCACTTTCCTCGCCCATGAACGCTCTCTAGGACCTCCGGGGGGAGGGGGGAGGCCGCGGACACAAAATAGCGCAGACGATCGAGTTTGGGCCACTCGCGAATGCTCGACAGGGCGCGCAGAAGCGGCGGGACCGTTGTTGCGAGCGTAGCGTCGTGATGATGCAGGGTTTCGATGAAGTGGTACGGATCGAATTCTCCGTACAGCAGGCAATGTCCTCCGCTCAACAAGGTTGCGAAGAGCCCGAACTCGAGACCGTTGACATGTGAGATGGGCAGCGGGCACGCAAGGACGTCGGAGTGCGTCATCCTGTGGTGTCGTGCGACCGCCAGCGCATTGAGGGCGACCGAGTAATCGGCCTGCGTGACAACTTTGGAGGCCGCGGTCGACCCTGTGGTGCAGACCATGATGGCCGGCCGGTGCATTGCCGCGGGAGTGTCCGATCCGTCGCCTTCACGCGGTGGACGAATCCGCTTCCGGTAGGAGCCGGGTCTCAAATCGACGGTCGCCGCGCTCGCGATCATGTCGTTCGACCGTTCCCCCGGCTCCTTTGCATCCACCAGCAGGGCCGCTGCGCCGGCCGCGATGACGGACAGGACGGAGACGACACTGTCCATCGAGTTGCTGACATGGACCCCGCAGACGTCGGCGGCCCCGACGCCGAATCGCGCAAGGTCACGGCGCCTGTCCTGTATTTGTGCCCACAACTCGGCATAGGAGCATGTTTCGTCTTGCACCGTGGGGTGCAGAACGGTGACCGCCGGGGCGTCCTGGCGTATCCCAGCTTGGTGCGCGAGTCGCTCGATGAGCGAAGGCATCGGGATCAGCGCATGCTGCCAGTGGGTCCCCATGTACGTGTGGGCCCTCAGAAAGTCTGCTGCCGACGAGCTGACTTCTGATGTCTCGTTTGTCATGGTCATTGCCCAGTCAGTCCTTCGTCTCCACGGTGACGTCTTTTATGCGCATCAATCAGTAAATTGCGTCGGCGTCTACGTCGCATCCTATTAGGACCTGCGGCGCAGCGCGGCGGCCGTGGAGCAACCTTGCAATCTTGTTCATGGGGAAGCAGCCTCGGGTGCCCGTGGCGGCGCCAGCCGTCCAGATCGGGCAGTGTAAAAACGGGGGATCCCCTTGCTCGTGAAGCCCGGCCAACGCGTTGACAATATCTATCTGAAGTGGGAAGCGACAGGAGTATGCCGTTGCATTTGCTGCACCGGACGCTCGACGTCATGACGCGCGAGGCCGATCGCAGCGACCCACTCATGGAAAGTATGGTGGCGCTGACCGAGGCCGTTGAACAGCTGGCCCACGTTGCTCTGGTCCCAGTCGGCCTCGCCGACGAGACGCGGATGAACGCGTTGGTGGAGGCGATGAACTGCGCGCGCCGCCACCGTGGCGGCTCGCTTCGGTATCGCCGCCGGGGCCGATCCCACTCTCGTTGACGACCGCGACGGGGTGCGGCTGGCGAACCGCATCCCGGTTCCTTCAAGTTCCATAATGGAGTGGTGCCGACGGCCACGTTGTCCCGCCGCCGTACGGTTCGATCAGTGCGGCCACCACGGCGACGGTGCGGACCGACTGCGTGCCGATCGTGGTCTCGGTGGCCAGCTTTAGGGCCCGACGATGAATTGGCTGGTCGGCGGTTTTCATGATCGGCTCGTTGGGCTTGGTGTGATGAGTGAGGATGCCCTGGCGGTGAAGCTGGCTGTGCTGAGGCCGCATCTGG
>NZ_JBEZXZ010000361.1:0-4265 GCF_040638275.1 Actinoplanes sp. NPDC026623
GCCCCGGCGGCGTTCCGGGGCCGGCCGGCGGGGGTCAGGCGCGGCTCGCGGCCAGCACCACCCAGGTCAGCTCGGGATGCACGATGTCGCTGTGCGCCCCGGTCGGCGCGCCGCCGCGGCACACCACCTCGGCGGCGTCCACATTGAGGATCCGGTCGGCGGAGAACCGGTACGCGGCACCCACCCCGGCGATGGCGTCCATCGCGACGTCGTCGTTCTGCGCGCCGTCGGCGCCCATGCCACCCCACCGGTACATGGCGTCGCTCGCGCCGGCGCTGTCCGACCGGGCCGCGAACGATGCGAGGGGATAGAAGGTGCCGACCGCGCCGTCGTGCCGGGAGAAGCACACCGTGATCGGGCCGTCGACCCGCCGCTGCATGCCGGCGAGCGCCCCGCGCCGGCCCGCGTCGAACGGCAGCGGGTCCGCGAACGCGAAGTGCGAGAAGGCGCCCTGCAGCAGGGTCAGCGACTTGACCGGGGAGGACGGCCCGCCGTCGGGCAGGCCCGCGAGAGCGTACGAGACCAGCCGCGCGCCGAAGCTGTGGCCGATCAGGTGCACGCGCACCCCGGGGGCGGCGCCGTGCAGGGCGGCCAGCGTGGGACCGAGCCCGTCGCGGCCCACCACCCCGGCGCGGTTCTTCATCTCCCAGTACGTCGCCTGCCGCAGCGCCTCCTTCGCGCCGTTCCAGACGCCCTTCAGCCGGTCGCCCAGCCCGGCCGCGCCGCCGGAGTCGCCCGGCAACTCGACGCCGGCGCCGCGCAGCGCGTCGCGGTAGCGCTCGAACAGCCGCTCGGGACCGTCCTCCAGCATCCGCGGCCCGTCCGCCGCGCCGGTGCCCTCGCCGTCGTCCTGCGGGTGCGGCGCCGCGGCGGCGAACTCCGCGAGGCAGGAGTGGAACTCGGCCAGCGCCGCGTCGGTGGGCTCGGTCTCCAGCAGCGCCGCCATCCGGTCGAGGGACCGGGTGGCCGCCGGGAAGGTGTCGCGCAGATCGTCGAGGGTCTGCTTGTCGAGCGTCGCCGCGGCGGCCTCGGCGGGCGCCGGCTCGACGGGGGTCAGCCCGGCTGCGCCGGGGGTGACCACCGCCGCGGCCGGGCTGAAGTCCGGGATCGGCTCGTCGGACCAGCGCTTGGACGGCCACACCACGCCGGCGAGTCCCGCGACGACCGGCGGGGCGGCGGGCGTGTCGCGCAACTGGGCCGCCAGCAGACCGAAGAAGCTGTTGTAGAGCCGGCGTGCCGTGCGCCGCTCGTTGTTCCAGCCGTGCGCGAAGACGAAGAGGTCCGTGATGCCGCGGGCGGGAACCTCGGTGATGAGGGCGTCGCGGCCGGGGCCGTCGGGGTCACCGTCCGCGTCGAGGGTGATCTCCCAAAACGGCAGTCCTGCGATCGAGTCGGTCATTGTCTGCTCCGTTTCTCCTGCGGCGGCCAATCAGATCTTCTGTTGCAGGGCACGCATCAGGTCGACGAGCCCGGCGCCCTGGAACTCCCGGCCCCGGCCCAGGTCGGTCGCCGAGTCGACGAAGATCTGCTTGATCCGCTCGGGTTGCCCGATGAATTCGCGCCGGACCGACAGCAGCGCCGCGACGGCGCCCGAGACGTGCGGCGCGGCCATGCTGGTGCCGGAGTCCTCGACGTAGACGGCGGTCTCCTCCGGCGGGCCCGCGCCGACCGCCGCGGCCAGGTTGGCGCCCCCGGCGCAGGAGGTGATCCGTTCGCCCGGCGCCACCAGGTCGGGCTTGTTCCGGCCGTCGCCGGTCGGCCCCTTCGACGAGAAGTACGAGACGCCGTAGGTGTGCGGCGCGGAGCGGTGTGTCGAGCCGACGGTGATGGCCAGGTCGGCGTTGCCGGGGTCGTTGATGGTCATGCCCAGGCCGAACTTCGTCGGCGCCTCCATCGTCACGTTCACCGAGCCGTACCCGGAGTTGCCCGCCGCCACCACCACGACCACGCCGGAGCGGACGAGGCGGTCCACCTCCTGGCACAGCGGGCTGCGGCCGCACGCGAACCATTGCGGGTCGAACTCGTATCCGACGCTGAGGTTCACGCCGTGGATGCGCATCCCCTCGACCCCGTCCCCGTTGATCTCCCGCACGTACGCGAGCGCCTGGATGACCCGGTGCACGCGGTTCTCCGGCGTGCCGGCGGAGTCCAGCGCCTTGAGGCTGACCAGCCGGGCCCGCGGTGCCATCCCGTTCACCGCCGCCGGATCGATCGCGGTGCGCGGCACCCGCATCGGCCGGGCCGGATTCTCGACGTTGTAGCGGCTCTCGGTGGCGTAGACCTGCCGGCCCGGCTTGTCCGCCAGCCAGCCCGAGATGCCGCCCGCGATGATGCCCGCGACGTGGGTGCCGTGCCCGCTGCTGTCCTCGAGCGCGCCCTGCGAGGTCGGCGGGCCGGCCGGCGGGAAGTAGCGGTGCAGGTCCTTGACGGAGTCGTCGCCGAGGGTGCCGCCGGTGGCGAAGTGCGGGTGCCGCCCGTCGATCCCCGAGTCGACGACCGCCCAGACGATGCCGCGGCCGAAGGCGCCGAACGAGTTGCGCGCCGCGTCCACCTTGATGGTCACGCAGGAGGCGTCCACGTGCGGGTGCACCGGGAAGTCCGGCCAGACGTGGTGGATGCCGCGACGCGGCCAGGCGACCGGCACCGCGTCGGCGGCGACGAGCCGCTCGATCTCGGGCATCGTGAGCCGGCCCGCCGCGTAGCGGCCGGCGATCCGCACGAGCGGCTCGGCACGGGGATTGACCCGCGCCCACAGCCGTGCCAGCCGGGCGTAGGCGTCGCCGACGCCCGACCCGAACTGCAGGTTCAGCTCGATCATGACGGCGATCGGGTCGCCCTCGTGCCGGCTCAGGCCCAGCCGCTCGCGCGCCTCCGGATCGCGCAGCGGCGCGGAGATCACGCCGGCCACGACTAAGTGCTCGCGCCGCGGCGTACGCGTCTCGGCGGTGGGGACGGCGGCGGCCTCGGGGGCGTCCTTCAGGCGGCGGCGCGCGGCCGCGACGGCGCGCCGGCCGGCCGCGGTGAGTGCCGGAGGCTCGGTCGTGATCCGCTGCGCCGACTGCAGTTCCGCGATCGCGTCGGACACCTTGGTGTGCCACAGCGGCCGCGCGGAGGTGCCGGGGTAATCGCGGTCCTCCGGCGCGAACCGGTCCGCGAACAGGATCGCGACCTCCTCGGTCACGTCCTCGACGGTGACGTCACCGTCCGTCCGGCCGGCCAGGGCCACGAGGGTGCGGTCCGCCCACAATGGTGTTTCGGGATTCATCTCGGTCTCCTCCGCGGGTCACCGTAAACCCGGGAGGAACGGATGAATGATCTCCGATCGAGTTTCCACCAATCGAGCAGAACCTGTGCCGAGACGTATCAGGCCCGTTGATTCACGTCTCTTGGGGGCAGGCCCGGCGTCGGCTCCTGGGTGATCGGGTTGAGGGCCCGATCGGGCTCGACCACGACCTCCGGCAGCAGCGGATCGCGGCGCTCGCGCGGGCCCGCCTCGACCGGATGATCCCCCTCGGACGGCACGCCTCGGTCGACGAGATCGCCCGCGCCGTGCTCTTCCTGGCGAGCGACGACGGCGGAATGAGCATCCAGGCTCCCTGCCCGTCGTTACCGTGAGGTTCTCCATCACGCACGCACGAGAGGAAGAAGCCTTGCGGAATCGGACTACCCTCGGCGCCGTCCTGGCCGGCGCACTGACCGGAGCCTGCCTCGTCGTGGGCGCGCCGGCACAGGCGACACCGCCCGGGCCGGGCGTGACCGGCACGATCATCCGGCAGACCGCGGTCGGCGGCACCGACTACGTGCTGCGCGAGATCACCATTCCCGCCGGCCAGGCGACCGGGTGGCACTGGCACCGCGGCGACCTCTACGGCTGGGTCAAGCAGGGCACCCTGAGCCACTTCGACGCGACCTGCGCGTCGGACGCGGTGTATCCGCGCGGAAGCCTCCTGCGGGAGCCGCACGGCCGGGGCAACGTCCACATCGGCAGGAATCTCGGCAAGGTCCCGGTGATCCTCGAGGTCCTCTATGTGATGCCGGCCGGTTCTCCGTTGTCCGACGACGCACCCAACCCCGGCTGCGACTTCCAGTGACCGCGGTGCGGACCAGGGTTGAGCGTTCACGAAAGCCCCTGCAGTCATGGCGCGCACGAAGCGGTTGAGCCGCCCGGCAGGTTCGCCGGGCGGCTCGTGGGGTCGTGCGGTGGTTCAGCTGATCTTGACGTTGAACAGGTTGTTGGCGGCGAGGGTGCGGAAGGCGGTGAGGCT
>NZ_JBEZXZ010000362.1:0-4262 GCF_040638275.1 Actinoplanes sp. NPDC026623
ACGGGCGGGTGGTGGCGGGCTCGGTCGCGCCGCCCGCCGCCCTCGGCCCGCGGCCGGTCGACCCGATCGTGCCGACTCCGGTGGCCAGGGCCATCCGGGACGGGCTGGCCGGCCGGGCACTGGTCGGCCGGGGCGCCGAGCTGGGGCGGCTGCGCGAGCTGACCCGGGCCGTCGCGGGCGGCACGGGCGCCGCCGTGTGGATCGAGGGCGAGCCCGGCATCGGCAAGACCGAGCTGCTCACCGCGGCGTTCGCGGCCGCCGGCGACGACGGATGCCAGCTCGCCTGGGGCGTCGCGGACGAGCTGGACCGGCACGTGCCGCTGCAGGTGGTCACGCGCGCGCTCGGGATCGAGCCGGATTCCGCCGATCCGCGGCGGGCCGCGCTCGCGGCGGAGCTGCACGGCGGCGAGCCGGAGGAGGCCGGCGCCACGCCGGCGGCGGATCGGGTGCTGGCGTACGTGCGAGCGACCTGTGCCGTCGCGCCGCTGGTGCTGGTCGTCGACGACCTGCAGTGGGCCGACGACGCGAGCGTGCTGCTCTGGGACCGCCTGGTCGCGGTGACCCGGCGGATGCCGCTGCTGCTGGTGGCCGCGGCCCGGCCCGAGCCGAACGGGCGTGCGCCGGCCCAGCCGCGGCGGGGCGTGCGGTCCCGGCAGGGGCACACGCTGCTGCTGCGGGCGCTGCCGCCCGGCGACATCGAGGAGCTGGTCGCCACCCTGGTGGGCGCGCGGATCGGTCCGCACCTGCGCGGCATCGTGCCCCGCTCCGGCGGCAATCCGCTCTGCGCCCGGGAGATGGCCACCGCGCTGCTGCGCAGCGGCGTCGTGCAGTTCAGCGACGGCCGGGCCGAGATTCCCGAGGCGGTGCCCGTCGAGGCGCCGAGCTCGCTGCTCGCCCTGGTCCGGGAGACGCTTGACTTCCTCACCGAGGACACCCGGGAGGTGCTGCGGCTGGCGGCCCTGCTGGGCACCGAGTTCGCCGTGGACGACGTCGTCGCGGTGACCGGGCGATCGCCGTTCGACCTGATGGTCAACCTGGAGGAGGCGCTCGCCGCGAACGTCGTGGTGGACGCGGGCAGCGACCTGGCCTTCCGGCATCCGTTTCTGCGGCAGGCGTTGCACGAGAGCGTGCCCCCGGCGGTCCGCTCGACGCTGCACCGGCACACCGCCGAGGCGCTCGCCCGCGGCGGCAGCCCGGTGACCCGGGTCGCCGAGCAGCTCGCCGCCGAGACCCCGGTGATCGACGCCTGGGTGGTGCGGTGGCTGGTCGAGCACCACGCCGAGGTGGTGAAGCGGACTCCCCGGATCGCCGCGGAGCTGCTGCGTCAGGCGCTGGCCACCGACCTGCCCGCGCCCGGGCAGCGGGAGACGCTGCTGGTCGCCCTGGTCAAGCTGGAGTTCCGGCAGGACCGCTTCCCGATGGACGAGGCGCTCGAGGCGCTCGGCGGCGCCACCGATGCGGCGGACCGGGCGGAGATGCTCCACCTGCTCTCGGCGATGCGGTTCCGGCGCGGCGACGCGGCCGGCGCCATCGGCCTGCTGACGGGCACGGTCGACGATCCGGAGGTGCCGCAGCTCTGGCGCACCCGGCACCGGGTGCTGCTGGCCAACTTCCGCCGCGGCGACCTGCGCGACCTCGATCGCGCCGACCGCGACGCGCGGCGGGTGCACGAGGAGGCGGTGGCGGCGAACCAGCCGTACGAGGCGGCGTTCGCGCTGCAGACCACGTGGCTGACCAACTCGATCCGCCGCGACCACGAACGCGCCCTGGAGTACGTGGACCGCGCGCTGGACATCATGCACGACCACCCGACCTTCGCCGGGATGTACTTCGACCTGCTGGACAACCGCATGTTCACGCTGCAGAACCTGGACCGGCTGGAGGAGGCCGAGCGGACCCTGCGGGAGGCGGCGCTGTTCGCCATCCGGCACCGGCTGCCGGCCAGCCTGCAGGTCGCCTCCGCGGTGCAGTACCACTGGCTGGGCCGGTGGGACGACGCGCTGGCTGAGGTCAGCGCGGTCACCGACGACGCGCCCGGCCTCACCTTCCTGGGCATGCGGGAGCCCGGCGCGGTGACGATGCTGCTGCACGGGGTGGCGGCGCTGATCGCGGGGCATCGCGACGACGCCGATCTGGCCGCCGCGCACCTGGACGCCGCGGACGCGGTGCCGGCGAGCGACGCCGAGCGGGAGAGCTGCGACTTCCTGCTGGTGGCCCGCGCCCTCGGCGCCGAGCAGCGGGACCGCCCGGCCGACGCGCTGAGCATCCTCGGCCCGCTGCTGACCCCCGGGTACGCCCCGATGATGCTGCGGCACCAGTGGCTGCCGGACGCGATCCGGATCGCCCTGTCGATCGGCCGCGAGGACGTGGCCGGGCAGGCGGCGAGGATCTGCGCCGACGAGGCGGCGAAGGAGGTCCGGCCCGCCCGCGCCTGGGCCGCCGCGGCCCGCTGCCGGGCGCTGCTCTCGGGCGACCCGGCGCCGGCGCTCGAGGTCGTCTCGCACTACCGGGCGGTGGGGCGCGTGCCGGAGCTCGCCGCCGCCTGCGAGGACGCGGCCGTGCTGCTGGCCGCCCGGCGGCGCCCGCACGAGGCGGCGCTCTGCGGCGGCGAGGCCGCCGAGGTCTACACCGTGCTCGGGGCCCGCTGGGACCTGCGCAGGCTGCGCCTCCGGCTGGCCGAGTTCGGCATCGACCCGATCCGGGTCGCCGTGCCCACCGCCGTCGAGTAGCGGTCCGAACTCGACCGACCTCACAGCCGACCCGGCCGAATCGCACGCTCCGGTTCGGACCGCCACGTTCAATTGTGATCGGTAACAAAGTTCCCCATTGACGGCCGTCGAGGGCCGAAAACCGCAGCTCTTGCCGCCTGCAGGCCGCTGACCTGCCACTCCTCAAACTCGGAGTCGACTCACGACGGAGCGTCGCGTTCGTTTCTGATTGGTTATGACCGTGACCTTGACAGGAAAAGTTCGATAGTGCGTGAATGTGTTTCGGGATGGTAAAGCGTCGATGCCTCACCCGACGACGCCGCAGTCACCACTAAGGAGCCAATGTCATGAGCGCTATGTCCGGCCGCTGGAGGCCGGCGGTTCTTTCCCTCGGCGCGGCCCTTCTTCTCGCCAGCGCGAGCGCGTGCGCGAAGTCCGAGGACGGCGACTCGCCGGGCGCCGGCGGAGCGCCCGCCTCCGCCGGCGCCCAGGTCGCGCAGTCCGCCGCCCCCGGCGCGAAGACCTGCACGCTGGACCAGTTCGGCGGCACGAAGATCGACCTGAAGACCGCCAAGGTCGGCTTCTCGCAGTCGGAGAAGGAGGCGAACCCGTTCCGCATCGCCGAGACGCAGTCCATCAAGGACGAGGCGGCGAAGCTGGGCATCCCGAGCGCCAACCTGCAGACCACCAACGCCGCGTCGCAGTTCAACAAGCAGATCAGCGACGTCGAGCAGATGATCGACTCCGGCGTGCAGTTGCTCATCATCGCCCCGCTGAACTCGGACGGCTGGGACTCGGTCTTCGCCAAGGCGTCGGCGAAGAAGATCCCGATCGTCACCATCGACCGCAAGATCAACGCGACCTCCTGCACCGACTACCTGACCTTCATCGGGTCGAACTTCGAGGAGCAGGGCAAGCGCGCGGCCGACAAGATGGCGGCGGCGCTGGGCAACAAGGGCGAGGTCGCGATCCTGCTCGGCGCGCCCGGCAACAACGTCACCACGCTGCGCACCAAGGGCTTCAAGGACCAGATCGCCAAGGTCGCCCCGAACGTCAAGATCGTGTTCGAGCAGACCGGCCAGTTCTCCCGCGAGGAGGGCCAGAAGGTCTCCGAGCAGTTGCTGCAGTCCAACCCGGGCATCAACGGCATCTACGCGGAGAACGACGAGATGGCGCTCGGCGCCGAGGTGGCGCTCAAGGGTGCCGCCAAGAAGCCGGGCGAGGTGAAGATCGTCTCGATCGACGGCACCAAGGGCGCGGTGCAGGCCATCGTGGACGGCTGGATCTACTCCGTCATCGAGTCCAACCCGCGCTTCGGCCCGCTCGCCTTCGAGACCGCCACCAAGTTCTCCAACGGTGAGCCGATCCCGGAGGACATCATCATCTCCGACCGCGAGTACGACGAGAGCAACGCCAAGACGGACCTGAACAGCGCCTACTGATACCCCGAGCACGGCCCCCGCGGGGGGGGCGGTCCCCCCAGCCCCGCCCCCGCCCCGCCACGGCCGCGATAATAAAAACAGACTATTTGAAGATAGGAAATGCTCAACTCAG
>NZ_JBEZXZ010000363.1:0-4190 GCF_040638275.1 Actinoplanes sp. NPDC026623
GGCGACGCGTGTCGCCGGGCAGGTGTCCGGCCGCCAGGGCCACGACGACGGTCGCGGCGGCGACGGCCGGCATGCCGATCCGCCAGGCCAGCCGGATGCCGCGCAGCGAGGACAGCGGCGGCCGGGGAGCCGGCTGCCGCATGGCGTTCATCACGCGGTGGCGGAGCTCGGCCGGTGGTTGATCCTGTGCCGGGGCCAGGCTCGCACCGAGCTCCTCGAGGATGGACAGGTCAGATTTCATGATGCTCCTCCGTGGTCATGGTCGGATCGATGTCGCGCAGCGCCAGGCGGACCTTGCGCCGGGCCCGGCTGAGCCGGGAACCCACGGTGCCCTGGGGGATGTTCAGGGAATCGGCCACCTCGTCGTAGCTGAGCTGCCCCCACGCCACCAGCAGCAGCACGTCGCGGTCGCCCGGCGCCAGGTCGGCAAGGGCGGCGGCCAGCGGGCCCCGTGCCGCGGCGGCGACCACCCGGGCCGCCACCTGATCGGCGGGGCCGTCCTGCACGGTCTCGTGCGCCGAGCGGGACATGGCCCGGTACCGTGCCCGCTCCCGCCGGTGGTGGGTGGCCAGCTCCCGGGTGAGGATGCCGAACAGCCACGGCCGCGCGTCCTGGCGGCCGAGGTCGTAGGACGCCCGCCCGCGGAACGCCGCGAGGAACGTCTCCGCCACCACGTCGTCGGCGATCTCCGGACCCACCCTCTGGTACGCGTACCGGTACAGCATCGCGGCGTACCGGTCATAGACGGTCGCGAAGCGGTCCGGATCCGCCAGCGACGCGCGAATCACCGAGGCGTCGGTGCCGGCCGCCGCGCGGCTTACCGTGGCCATGAGCGATCGGGCCGTTTCATACGTCGGGCTCCTGTCCTCGGGGTTACCTTCCACCCAGGTCTATGCGCGAGGCCAGATTCGTCTTCACGTCCCGGTGCATACGACACGGCGGCGGCACCGGGAACGGTGCCGCCGCCGTGCGAAACGCGATCTCTAGCTGACGAAGGTGCGCCGCCGCCGGCGCGTCCTCCAGATCAGGGCCGCGCCCGCGATGATCAGGGCGAGCGCGAGGGAGACCAGCACGGGCACCGGAACGCTGTCGCCGGTGATCGGCAGGCCGCCGGCGGTGCCGCCGTCCTCACCGTCGGCGGGCGGGTCGTCGTCCGGCGGGGGAGTGGCGTTGCCGCCGGTGGTCGGCTTGGCCCTGGTGTTGCCGCCGAGCAGCAGCAGGTCGTCGCTCTCGGCGTCGTCGGTCATCGTCTGCACCGACGTCTTCGTGCTCCGCGGCAGGTACCGGTGCTTCTGCGTGAACTGCTGCTTCGACACCGCTTCCTTGGGCGACTTGGAGAAGTCGACGGCGGACTTTTCCGGATGGGTGCAGCCGGAGGTCGTGAACCTGGTCCGAAGCAGGCCCGACTCGCACGGGTTCTCCGACATCACGGGTGCGCTGCGCTCGCGGGCTCCGGAGGTGCCGGTGTGCATCGCCGAGTTCGTGCTGATCATGCGGGACGCGAAGGACCGGATCGTGCACACCCAGGTCGTCACGACCTACGGCACGGGCGGACGGTTGCCGTCGTTCACCCTGCGCCCGGTGCCCGGCGCCGACCTCGCGCACACCACCGTCTACGCGCCGCAGACGCCACGCACCGAGCGGCCGCCCGCCGCGGGAGTCTCGTGCGACGGCTCCTGATCAACGGTGGGCGTACGACTCCCGGGTGGCGAGGCGGTCGCGGGCGTGCAACGCGCCGACCAGGGCGCGTGCCGTCGGGTCGCCGTCCGCCGGGTCGACGAGCGGGGCAGGCGTGCGCCCCGCCGGGCCTCCACGACGGCGGGGTCGATTGTGGAGCCGGGGCCGGGATACGTGCGGCCAATGACGGAGGGTTCGGGCGCCCGAGCGGGTCGCTGTAGTAGCGGTCGTATGCGGAGTTGCCGCGGCCGAAGTCGCCGTCGACGCCCGCGCGGGCGAACCCCGTTGAACCGCTCGACCGTCGCCGTCAGCCGTGCCGGGTCTATGCCGATAACTGGCCACCTGCGAAAACGCGAACCTGGTCGGCGTCCCTGGAAGGTTGCAGGTACCGGTCCCGGCGGGGCGGTGTTTGTCTTTCCCCGGGCCCGATCGGCCGGGCCTGAAGGAGGAGAGACGCATGCGTAAGGCATTGCTATCGACCGGAGTGGCGCTGGTCCTGTCGGCGGCCGGTGTCGCCGTCGGCGGCCCGGCGAGCGCGGCCACCGACTGCTGGGGCAGCGGCGGCGCACACACCGACTATCTCGGAAACACCTACGGCACGGCCTACTGCAACGCGTACACCTCCGGCTCGGTGCGGGCGAGCGGGGCGACCCGCGGCACCCTGTACGCCGGCAACAGCTGGTTCGTCTGCCAGGAGAAGTGGGTGGGCTACAACAACCCGCAGGTCGGCAGCGCGGTGAACGACTGGTGGCTGTACACCCAGGCGGACACCAGCACCGGGGACGGCTACCACGGCTGGGGCTGGTTCCCGGCCACGAAGATCTCCGGCGGGCGGAACTGGGGCAAGGTCTCCGGCCTGCGCGAATGCGGCGACATCCCGATCTTCGCGTTCCCTGCTCCGTAATCACCCGAAGGGACTGACATGTCGCCGATTCATCGACCACCATCCGGCGTACGCGCCGCGGCCGGCGCCCTGCTCGCCGTCCTTGCGCTCGCCCTGACGCTCCTGGTCAACGCCGGGCCGGCCACCGCCGCGCCGGGCTGCGCGGTGCTCCAGTCGGGGGCCGCCGCCACGGCGAACACCGCGGTGAGCAAGACGTGCTCGCTGATCGGGACGCCGTACTCGTGGGGCGGCGGGCACGCGCCGACCCCCGGCCTCTCGTACGGCTCGTGCGACGCCTCCAACGGCGCGCCGAACGACTGCCACGTCCGCGGCCTCGACTGCTCGGGCATGGTCCGCTACGCCTACTACCTGGCGGCCGGCTGGGACATCGTCCCCGGCCCGGCCGCCACCCAGTTCGCCTCGCCGCGTGCGGTCGCCCGGTACTACCGGTCCTCCGGCACCGCCCCGCTGCTCCCCGGTGACCTGGTGTTCTACGGCGGCTCGGCGAGCACGATCCACCACGTGGCGATGTACATCGGCCAGGGCTACATGGTGGAGGCCCCGTACTCCGGCGGCTACGTCCGGGTGAACTCGGTGCTGGCCTACGGCGACTACTACGGCGCGATCCGGCTCTACAACCCGGACGGCAGCAACGCGCCGGCGCCGCCGCCGCAGGACCCGGACCGCGCCCTGGTGGACATCTCGGCCAATGCGGCGGTGTTCAGCTCTCCGACCAGCACCACGTCGACCGGCACCCTGTACGCCGGCACCAACTACGTCTACTGCAAGGTCTGGGGCCGGCAGATCACCGACGCCGCGGGCAACTACAACCACTGGTGGCTCAAGACCGACCCGGACGTGGGCCCGGCCAATCAGTACGTCTCCGCCTACTACCTCAGCCGGTGGGGCAACGACGTGGCGAAGGACAACAACGGCGCCGACATCCGCACCTGCACCTCGGATCCGCCGCCCGCACCGGGGGTCAACAGGTACTTTGTGGACACGTTCGCCAACGCATCGGTCTACGCGTCGGCGACCAGCACCACGGCGACCGGCACCCTCTACAAGGCCACCAACTACGTCTACTGCAAGGTGTGGGGCCGGCAGATCGGCGAGACCGGCGGCAGCTTCAACCACTGGTGGCTCAGGACCGACCCCGATGTGGGCCCGGCGAACCAGTACGTCTCCGCCTACTACCTCAGCCGGTGGGGCAACGACGAGGCGAAGGACAACAACGGCACGGTGATTCCCACGTGCGGCGGCGGCAGCACGCCGCCGGCGTCGACGTACCGGGTGGACACGTTCGCCAACGCGTCGGTCTACGCGTCGGCGACCAGCACCACGCCGACCGGCACCCTGTACGGCGCCACCAACTACGTCTACTGCAAGGTGTGGGGTCGGCAGATCACCGACGCCGGCGGCAGCTTCAACCACTGGTGGCTCAGGACCGACCCGGACGTGGGCCCGGCCAACCAGTACGTCTCCGCCTACTACCTCAGCCGGTGGGGCAACGACGAGGCGAAGGACAACAACGGCACGGTGATACCCACCTGCTGACCCCGTCCGGCGTCCGCCGCGGCAGTCCGGCGCGGCGGACGCCCCCGGCCGCACGGCACGCGCGGCACCCACA
>NZ_JBEZXZ010000364.1:0-4057 GCF_040638275.1 Actinoplanes sp. NPDC026623
GAGACCCACGCCGAGCACGAGAAGCTCCGCTCCCTCGGCGTCGAACTCGGCCAGGGCTACTACATGGCCCGGCCCGGCCCGCTGCCCAGCCGCCACATCGAACCGCTGCTCTGACCGTCCGGTCCGGCCGACGGAAAAGGGCCACCCCGTTACCGAGGTGGCCCAGCGCCGCGTTCAGCGGCCGATGCGGCCGTACTTGACCCGGCCGCGGTCGAAGACCTGCGCCAGCTTCACCCGGTCGCCCGGCTTCGGCGCGTGCCAGATCTTGCCGCTGCCGGCGTAGACCGCGACGTGGTACGCGTGGCCGCCGCTGACCCAGAACACCAGGTCGCCGGGGCGCAGGATCTTGCCGGAGATCCGCCGGGCCTGGTGGAACTGGCTGTCGGCGGTGCGGGCGAGCTTCAGGTTCACCTTGCGGTAGATGTAGCTGGTCAGCCCGGAGCAGTCGAAGGCCCGCGGCCCGCGCGAACCCATCCGGTACGGCTTGCCCTTCTGCGCCTTCGCGAACGCGACGATCCTGACCCCGCGGGTCCGCGCCGCCGCGTTCATCCGGGCGGTCGCGCGAACCTTCGCCGCGGCTCTGGCCTTGGCGGCCGCCGCGGCATGCGTCCTGGCGGTCATCGCCGTCACCTCGGCGGCGCGGGGCGCCGCTGTCGCGGACGACGGCAGCACGGTCACGCCGACGGTGGCCGACAGGGCCGCGGCCAGGCCGAGGTGGGCGAGACGTCGCAGCACAGGCTCAAAGCGGGTAGACACTGACGATCCTTGTCCTTCAACCCACGTGCGAGGTTCCCCCGCTCCTGCCCATCGAAGTCGCTGATAGGAGTCAGTCTTCTGTGACGCTCTCGGCGGGCAGGACTCCGGGGCCGAGAACGGCTTCCCCGGTTCGGGAAGCGCACCCGTATGGTCGGCACGAAATCCGCTTGCCGCAGCCGCCGCCGAGCCCGGCCGCCGGCCACCGCAGCCACACCGTTCACTAACCCGACTACCGGGCGGGTTGCGGGCGGGACACCGACCGCCCGCAGCACCCAAAAACGGGTATCCGGGACACGCCCCCGGTGGCCCTTGTCACGACGAAAATCCCGTCGGCGCGGGTGGCCCTCTGGGCGGTTTCGTGGTGTTCGCGGGCGACCAGAGGTTTGTGGTGAACCCCGTTGAGCACCGGGTCCGGTGGAAAATGCGTCGCGTGTAGTGACGGGTGTACGAATACTGCGCCGGTGACCGGTTCCGCATCGCCTCGTCTTCTCCGGCCCCGCGCGCTGAGGCCCGGAGACCTCGTCGTCATCGCCGCGCTGTCCGGGCCGCTGCCCGCGGCCTACGAGCGCAACGTCGAGCAGACGGTGATCGTGCTCGAGCGGATGGGGTTCCGCGTGCGCCTGGCGCCGCTGCTGCGGGCGGGGCGGCATCATTGGTGGAGTGCGGCCCCGCCGGCGGAGATAGCCGCGGAGCTCAACGGCCTGCTGCGCGACCCCGAGGTGCGTGCGATCATCGCGAGCGACGGCGGCCAGACGGCGTTCGGCTACCTCGACCTGATCGACGTCGAGGCGATCAGGGCCGACCCGAAGCCGATCCTCGGCTACAGCGACATCTCCCTGCTGCACCTGGCGCTCCACGCCCGCACCGGCCTGGTCGGGTTCCACGCTGACATGGCCGTGCCCGGCTTCGGCGGGAGCTGGCAGACCGCGCCTGCGACGCGCCGGGCGGAACTCGAGACGCTCTACTTGAGGCTGCTGACCGATACCGGGGCGATTGGTGCGCTGCCCGCGAGCCCGTCGTGGGAGTGCTGGCGTGCCGGGCGTGCCGAGGGCCGGCTGATCGGCGGGGTCATCAATCGCATCGCGCTCCTGCAGGCGACGCCCTTCGCGGTGCCGCTCGAACGGTTCGACGGTGCCGTGTTGTTCTGGGAGGAGATGGGCGGCCTGGCCTCGTACGTGTGGAGTTATCTGCAGGTCATGCGGCACTGCGGCATCCTCGATCGGATCTCCGGCATGGTCGTTGGCGTTCCGCGCGAGATCGCCGGACTCGACTCGCCCGGGGCGTCCCCGACGCTGGCCGAGATCGTCCTCGATGTGCTCGGCGACCGCGACATCCCGGTGCTGGGCAACGTCGAGTTCGGACACGCCGGCCCGAATCTGCCGATGCCGGTCGGCATCCGGGTCGGCCTCGACGCGCGGCAGCGGACGTTGTCACTGCTCGAACCGGCGGTGCGACCGCACGACGCAGTCGTCGACCCCAGCAACCTGTCCGGTATCCATCGACACCCTTGACGCTTCGGGGGGTGGGGACCAACGTGCACGAGATGACGCTGACCCGCCGTACCTTGCTCGGTGCCGCCGTCGCCGGTGGCGGAACCCTCGTAGCCGGCGCCGCACCCGCACAGGCCGCACCCCGCCGGACCGTGAAACCGCCGATGCTGCGCCCCGGTGACCGGGTGCGGGTGGTCGCCCCCGCCTACCCGCCGGACACCCGTCTCGAGCGCGGCATCGAGATCCTGGAGAGCTTCGGCCTGATCGTCGAGGTCGGCGACCACGTCGAGGACAGGTACGGCTACCTGGCGGGCACCGACGAGGACCGGCTGGCGGACCTCAACGCGGCCTTCACCGACCCCGGCATCCGCGGCGTCTTCGCGGCCCGCGGCGGCTACGGAACCCAGCGCATCGTCGACGGGCTGGACTTCCGCGCCGTCCGCCGCGACCCGCGGGTCTTCGTGGGCTTCAGCGACCTCACCTCGCTGATGTGCCGCCTCTGGCGCGAGCAACGGCTGGTGACCCTGTACGGCCCGATGGTGAACTGGACGGACTCACGCACCGGCCCGGTGGAGATCGAGTCGCTGCGCAAGGCGATCATGACCACCGAGCCGGTGGTGCTGACCCGCGACCCGGCCGAGCCGAGCGCCGCGGTGGTGGTTCCCGGCACGGCGACCGGGCGGCTGCTCGGCGGCAACCTGACGATGCTGCAGTGCAGCATCGGCACCCGCGACCTGCCCGACCTCGACGGCGCGATCCTGCTCTTCGAGGACGTGGACGAGTCGGCGTACAGCTATGACCGGATGCTCACCCAGCTTCGCCGGGCGGGCAAGCTGGACCGGATCGCCGGCATCGCGATCGGCCAGTTCGCCAGCGCGGCGAACTCCGGTCCGTGGAACGCGGCCACCGCGGTGCAGGATCGGGTCGGCGACCTGGGCGTGCCGGTCCTGGGCGGGCTGCGCGTCGGCCACGGCAACGGCCAGCTCACCGTGCCGCTCGGCGCGAAGGCCACGATCGACACCTCGGCGGGCACGCTGACCGTCGCCTCCGGAGTCAGTGCCTGATTCTTCTGACGCCGTTAAGGATCTCTTATGAGAGTCCGGGCTACGGTCCTGCCGTCAATGGTTCGCCGAGCCGATCGAGGAACACATGTTGCCATTCATGGTCGCCGACGTGGACGCCGGACGACACCCCCGCCAGGCGCGGTCGATCGACTCGCTGGCCGGGGAGAAGCTGGAGTACGTGCGGCTCGGCCACGCCATCGTCCTGAGCTTCTCCGGCGGTCGTCAGGTGCTGATCGAAACCGTCGCCCACCTGGACGGGCCGGGCGGCCGGGTCGAGGTTCAGCCGGGCGCGCACCCCTCGGACGTGCTCGCGCTGCTGCTCGGCGACGTCGTCCGGTCGGCGCGTACGCGCGAGACCGGCGAGCTGACGATCACCTTCCGCAGCGGGTCGGAGCTGCGGGTCGGCGTCGACGCCGACTTCGAGTCCTGGGCGGTCACCGGGCCGGACGGCTTCCTGATCGTCTGCCTGGCCGCCGGCGAGCTGGCCGTCTGGGGCGACGCGACGCGGCGCCGGCGACGGAGCTGACGGGGTCAGCCGTTGCCCTCCAGGATTTCGCGGAGCGAGGCGAGCATGCGGAAGATCTCGATGCGCCCGTCGAGGAACCCGATCCGGTAGTCCGCGCCGGTCTCCGGGTGCTTCGCCTGCGCCGCGTCCCGGCGTCCGGCCAGGGCGTCCGCGCGGCCCGCGCCGTACGCCACCAGCGCCTCCTGCATGACTGTTCCCCGTCCGTCGCGCGGCCGGCGGGG
>NZ_JBEZXZ010000365.1:0-3966 GCF_040638275.1 Actinoplanes sp. NPDC026623
CTCGATGATGATGTGCGCGTTGGTGCCGCTCATCCCGAACGAGGAGACGGCGGCGCGGCGCGGGCGCTCGCCGGCCGGCCACGGGCGGGCCTCGGTGAGCAGTTCGACGGCGCCGGCCGACCAGTCCACGTGCGGGGTGGGCTCGTCGACGTGCAGGGTGGCCGGGAGCGTGTGGTGCCGCAGCGCCTCGACCATCTTGATGATGCCGCCGACCCCGGCGGCGGCCTGGGTGTGTCCCAGGTTCGACTTGAGCGAGCCGAGCCAGGCGGGCTCGGCGCGGTTGCTTCCGTACGCGGTGAGCAGCGCCTGCGCCTCGATCGGGTCGCCGAGCGTGGTGCCGGTGCCGTGCGCCTCGATCGCGTCGACCTCGCCCGGCAGCAGGCCGGCGTCGGCGAGCGCGGCCCGGATGACGCGGACCTGTGCCGGGCCGTTCGGGGCGGTGAGGCCGTTGGACGCGCCGTCGGAGTTGATCGCGCTGCCCCGGATCACGGCGAGCACGCGGTGACCGCGCCGGCGCGCCTCGGAGAGCCGTTCCAGCACGAGCACGCCGACGCCCTCGGACCAGGCGGTGCCGTCGGCCGCCGCGGCGAACGGCTTGCACCGGCCGTCCGGCGCCAGGCCGCGCTGGCGGGAGAAGGCGAGGAAGCCCGCCGGGCTGGACATGACCGCGACGCCGCCGGCGAGCGCGGTCGAGCACTCGCCGCGGCGCAGCGCCCCGACCGCCAGGTGGATCGCGACCAGCGACCCGGAGCAGGCGGTGTCCACCGTCATGGTCGGCCCCTGCAGCCCCAGCGTGTACGCGATCCGGCCGGCGATGACGCTCTCCGCGGTGCCGGTGAGCAGGTAGCCCTCGAGGCCCTCGGCGGCCTCGGCGAGGCGTGGCCCGTACTCCTGGCTCTCCGCGCCGATGAAGACGCCGGTCGCGGTGCCGCGCAGGGTGTTCGGGTCGATGGCCGCGCCCTCCAGGGCCGACCAGCTGGTCTCCAGCAGCAGGCGCTGCTGCGGGTCGGCGGCGAGCGCCTCCTTCGGGTTGATGCCGAAGAACGCGGCGTCGAACAGGTCGGCGTCGTGCAGGAAGCCGCCGTGCCGGGTGTACGTGGTGCCGGGGTGCTCGGGATCCGGGTCGTAGAGCGCGGAGATGTCCCAGCCCCGGTTGACCGGGAACTCGGTGATCGCGTCGCCGCGCCGGTCGACCAGGTCCCACAGTCCGGCGGCCGAGTCGACCCCGCCGGGGTAGCGGCAGCCGATGCCGACGATGGCGATCGGCTCGTCGGGCGCCGCGGTGACCGGCTCGGGCTCCGGCTCGCCGAGCTCGGCGCCGAGCTCGGCCGCGATCCGCTCGGCGACCGCGCGCGGCGTCGGGTGGTCGTAGGCGAGCGTGACCGGCAGCGCGATCCCGGTCGCGGTGACCAGGCGGCGGTGCAGCTCGACCGCGCTCAGCGAGGCCAGGCCGAGGTCGAGGAACGACTGGTCCGGATCGACCCGGTCGCCGAGCACTGCCCCGGCCTCGTCCCGGACGAGTCGCAGCAGCCGGCGCCAGTCGTCGCCGGCGGTGGCGCGGATGTCTCCGATGTGGCGCGTCATGATGTCTACCCCGTTGGCTGATGCGTTGCGGTCACGGTCAGGAGTGAGCAGGGGTCAGCGGGCGGGCACGAACAGCTCGCGGGCGACGCCCTTCGGATCGAGGGCGACGACGTCGAAGTTCTTCCTCGTGCGCCCGATCCGGCCGAACAGGTTGTCCGGCCCCGTGATGAGCAGCCGGTCGACGCCCAGCCCGCGGAGCGTGCCGGTGACGGCGGGCCAGTCGATCGGCCGGTCGAACGTGCTGAGCAGCATGGCCCGCATGTCCTCGGCGGTACGTACGATCGAGCCGTCGCTGTCGTCGACCAGGGTCACCCCCGGCGCGCCGACCTCGTAGTGGTCGAGGACCTCGAGCTCGGCGCGCAGCCGCAGGGCGCCGAACGCGGCGGCGTGCACCGGCGGGCGCATGGCGTGCATCGAGTAGCCGCCCATCGCGGCGACCGCTGCCTTCAGCTCGTCCAGGACGCTCTCGCGCACGGACACCATGAGGAAGCCGTCGTCGAGCCGGCCGGAGAGGTCGTGGTACTCGCCGCGGTCGGTGAGGCCGGCGAGGAACTCGGCGAACGGCTCCTCGGGTACCCGGGTGACGGTCTGTGTCACCACGTCGCGGTGCGCGGTGCGGAAGTAGTCCTGCTCCAGTTCGGCCCATTCGGCGGTGAGCCGCAGGACGTCGGCGAAGGACAGTGCGCCGGCGTACGCGGCGGCCGCCTTCTGGCCGAAGCTGGGGCCGGCGCAGATGTCCGGCCGTTCGCCCAGCTCCCCCTCGGCGCGGTCGGCCAGCGCGGTCGAGTTCACCACGAACGCCAGCTGGTGGTACGTCGAGTACTCGTCGGTGCTGTCGTAGAAGCGGTCGAGAAGGTCGTAGCCCAGCACGTCGGCCGCCTCGGCGAGGCGGGCACGGGCGTACCGGTCCAGCACCATGTACCGGCCCACGTCGGTGAAGCTCGACGGTCCCATTCCTGGAAATACGATTGCCGTCCGGTCGGACATCGGACCCCTTTTCAAGCGTTTATCCAGGTGTCGACCCTAGGCGGGCCGGCGGCCGCCTTTCATCCCCTAAGCGCCCCTAGGGCGTCCGGACCGGAAAACCCGGCCGCCCACCTCTGTTCACACCAGCGAACGGAAGAGTTGCAGGTCATGGCGTTTCACTGCACGCGGCCTGCACATTCACAGGGTGTCGTGTTCATCTTCGCTGACAAGATAGGGGTTACCCCCGACAGACCCGGGTTCCTAGCATCCGAACTCGGGAACGCCAATTTTCCTCGCTATTTGAAGGGACCTATACCGTGCCGACGAATACCGCGACGAGCAGCGTCGTCCGCCGATTCCACCCGCGGCCGGAGGCCGCGGTCCGGCTGGTCTGCCTGCCGCACGCCGGGGGTTCCGCGCCGGCCTACTTCGGCCTGTCCCGCGAGCTGACGGACGACATCGACGTCCTCGCCGTGCAGTACCCGGGCCGCCAGGACCGCCGCGACGAGCCCTGCCTGACCGACATCCACGCGATGGCCGCCGAGGTGATCGCCGCCGTCCGGCCCTTCCTGGACCGGCCGACCGCCCTGTTCGGACACAGCATGGGCGCGACGGTCGCCTTCGAGGCCGCGCGCCTGCTCGAACGCGAGCACGGCCAGGTGCCGGCCCGGCTGTTCGTGTCCGGGCGCCGGGCGCCCTGCACGCAGCGGCCGGACAGCGTGCACCGCCGCGACGACGACGGCCTGCTGGCCGAGGTGCGGCTGCTCAGCGGCACCGACTCGGCCATCCTCGCCGACGACGAGATCATCCGGATGGCGCTGCCCGCGCTGCGCGGCGACTACACGGCGATCGAGACCTACCGGCCCGAGCCGGGTGCCGTCACCGCCGCGGCGATCACCGTGCTGACCGGGGCGGACGACATCCGTACCTCGGCCGACGAGGCCGCCGCCTGGGCGCGGCACAGCACCACCGAGTGCGCGGTGCACACGTTCACCGGCGGCCACTTCTTCGTGAACGACCATCGCGCGGCGATAGCGCGCCTGATCGAACGGCACCTGCTCGGCTGAGCCGCATTCGATCGGGAACCACGGGGGAAACGATGTTCACACCGACCAGACTCACCGACCGAGACGAACACCAGGGCCGGCTGCACGCGCTGCTGGCCGACGCGGTCGCCGGCCGCGGGCACACCGTGCTGATCACCGGCGCGGTGGCCAGCGGCAAGACCGCGCTGCTCAGCACGCTCGCCGCACCGGCCGCCGAGACCGGCGCCCTGCTGCTGGAGACGTCCTGCCCGGCCTCGGCCGGACAGCTTCCGTTCGGCCTGCTGCACCGGTTGCTGCACGGCCCGGACGTGCTCGGCGGGTGCCACGCCGTGCTGGCGCGGGCCGCCCGGGCCCAACCGGCGGACCGGCC
>NZ_JBEZXZ010000366.1:0-3767 GCF_040638275.1 Actinoplanes sp. NPDC026623
GCGGTCTGCGTTTCGAGGGTCCAGCGGGCCAGCCTGCGTACCCGGGCGGCGGCGTCGCGCAGCCGCGCCTCGGGCAGCTCGCCGCTGCGCACGGCGGCGACGATGGCGTCGCGCAGCCGGAGGGCGGCGTGCTCGTCGGCGTGGTCGCCGCCGACGCAGATGGCGTCGGCGCCGGCGGCCAGGGCCCGCACCGTGGCGCCCTCGAGCCCGTAGGTGCGGCGCACGCCCTGCATCTCGATACCGTCGGTGACGATCAGCCCCTCGAAGCCCAGCTCCTCGCGGAGCAGACCGGTGAGGATGCGCCGGCTCAGCGTCGCGGGCAGGTCCGGGTCGTACGCGGGCACCAGCAGGTGGCCGGTCATCACCGACTGCACGCCGGCGGCGACCGCCGCCCGGAACGGCACCAGTTCGACCTCGGCGAGCCGTTCCCGGCTGCGGTCGATCAGCGGCACGTCGTGGTGCGAGTCAACGGCGGTGTCGCCGTGGCCGGGGAAGTGCTTGGCGCAGGCGGCCACCCCGGACTCCTGCAGGCCGCGGATCCAGGCCGCGCCGTGCCGGGCCACGAGTTCGGGCTCGGCGCCGAAGGCCCGCACCCCGATGATCGGGTTGTCCGGGTTGCTGTTGACGTCGGTGTCCGGCGCGTAGTCGAGCGTGATGCCCGCGTGGGCCAGCTCGAGGCCCAGGTCCCGGGCGACGGCGCTGGTCAGCTCGAGGTCGTCGATCGCGCCCAGGCCCAGGTTGCCGGGGCGGGAGCTGCCGTGCCGCGACTCGAAGCGGGTTACGTCACCGGCCTCCTCGTCGATGGCGACGATGACGTCCGGGCGTTCGGCCCGCAGCTGCGCGGTCAGGGCCGCGACCTGCGCCGGCGACTCGACGTTGCGAGCGAAGAGCGCGACGCCGCCCAGGCCCTCGCCCAGCCGGCGCCGGACCCAGTCGGGCACCGTGGTGCCGACGAATCCGGGCTGAAGAACCGTCGCGGCCAGATCTGGCAATTCGCCATGATTCGGCATAAGTCCGCGTACCTCCGGTGACGACAAATACGCGCTCAGCGAGCACGTCCCCCAACGTGATCGACCGGACCGTCATGGGCGCGGCGACGACTTATGGTCACCCACATCCGGGTTTTAGTCAACAAACCTTTCTATTAAGCCCACTTAAAGTATTCGGCCGGTTGCTCGTCTCGGTAGGCTGCGATGCGTGCGCACCCATGTGATCCCCCCGGTCCTGGCCGCCTCCGGAGTGGACTGGTCCGAGGTGCACGCCGTGCGCCTGCTCGGCGTCGCCCTGGGGGCGTTGATCCTGTTCTGGGCGATCCGCCGGATGTTCGGGGGCAAGTAGCGACCCGTCCCGGACGGCGGCTCGCGTTTGCCCGTCGCATCCGTGGGGCACAATGGCCGCTCGATGAAGCTACCCGTATACGGCCCGCGCCTGCGCAGGGTCGCCCGCCGGCACTTCGGCTGGCCCAGCCTGCGCCCCGGCCAGTTCAAGCCCATGCGTGCCGTGCTGCGCCGCCGCGACGCGCTCGTCGTGCTGCCCACCGGCGCCGGCAAGTCGGCGATCTATCAGATCCCGGCGGTGCTGCTGCCCGGGCCAACAGTGGTGATCTCGCCGCTGCTCGCCCTGCAGCAGGACCAGATCGCCGCGCTCAACGAGCGTGCCGACCCCAAGATCCGCGCGGTCCGGGTCAGCTCCGCCGAGACCCCACGCCAGCAGCGCGAGGCGATCCAGGAGCTCCGCGAGGGCCGGGCGGAGTTCCTCTTCATCACCCCGGAGCAGCTCGCCAACCCGGAGCGGCTGGCCGAGGTGCGTGCGCTGCGCCCCGGCCTGGTCGCGATCGACGAGGCACACTGCATCTCCGCCTGGGGTCACGACTTCCGGCCCGACTACCTGTCGCTCGGGCACCTGATCAAGGGCATCGGCCGACCGCCGGTGCTGGCGCTCACCGCCACGGCGTCGCCGCCGGTGCGCGACGACATCATCGCCCGGCTCGACCTGCACCGGCCCGAGATCCACGTCTCCGGCCTGGACCGGCGCAACCTCTTCCTCGAGGTGGCCTACTGCCCCGACGAGGACTACCGGTGGCGCCGGCTCACCGCGCTGCTCGACTCCTCGCCGCGCCCCGGCATCATCTACGTGGCCACCCGCCGCGCCGCCGAGGAGCTGGCCGAAACCCTCACCCAGGCCGGCTACCGGGCGGACTTCTACCACGGCGGCATGGCCGCGGGCGCCCGCGAGCAGCGCCACGAGGACTTCACCGCCGACAAGGTCGACATCATGGTCGCCACGTCGGCGTTCGGCATGGGCATCGACAAGGCGAACATCCGCTGGGTTGCGCACGTCGCCCTGCCGGACTCCCCGGACAGCTACTTCCAGGAGATCGGCCGGATGGGCCGCGACGGCGAGCCGGGCCGCGCGCTGCTGCTCTGGCGCGCCGAGGACGAGGCGATCCAGCGGTTCTTCAACGGCGGCAGCCCCGACCCGGCCGAGCTGCGTGAGCTGGCCGCCGCGCTGCGCGCCGGCCCCGCCACCAAGAGTTCGCTGCGGGAACGGACCGGGCTCGGCGCCCGCCGGCTCGGCTGGCTGCTCGGGCTGCTCGAGCAGGTCGGCGCCGCCGTCGCCGGGCACGGCAACAAGTGGACCGTCCCGGTCTTCGCCCCGCTGCCGGCCGCCGCCGCCGAGGCCGCCGCGGCGGAATACGAACGGCAGCAGGTCGTGCAGCGGTCCCGCACCGACATGATGCGCGCCTTCGCGCAGACCAACGCCTGCCGCTCGCAGACGCTGCTGGCCTACTTCGGCGAGGACCTCGCGGAGCACTGCGGGCACTGCGACAACTGCTCCGGCGGCGCGGCCGAGCAGACCGCGCGGGAGTCCGGCGACGAGCCGTTCGCCGTGCACAGCACGGTCCGGCACACCGAATGGGGCCCCGGCATGGTGATGGGCTACGAGGCGGGGCGGATGACCGTCCTCTTCGACGAGGTCGGCTACAAGACCCTCTCCATCCCGGTAGTCCTGGAGCACCAGCTGCTCACTGCCGGGTGACCGTTTTCCCGGGCGGGTCGTTCTCCGCCCGGAGGTGTCCATGCAGCTCGATCAGGGTGCCCAGGTCGGCGTGCCGTACACGGCAGTCCGCGGACTCGGCGGTTCCGTCCGCGACCTTCTGGGTACCGTCAGCAGTCTCGACCGGTACAAGGAAACGAGGATCAGTGACGGACGCACCGCAGTACGCCGAGTTCGGCTTCACCGACGCGGAGTGGGGGCTGCTCGTCGGCCTGCCGCAGTCGGTTCTGACCGCCGCGAGCGTGGTGACCCAGGACAGCGCGCGCAAGACCCGCGCCGAGACGGCCGCCGGTCTCGACGAGATCGCCGACGCGCGGGCCTCGGCCAGCCCGCTGGTCACCGCGATCGCGGCGGCCGTGCTGGACCTGACCGGCGACCCGGACCGCGGCGAGGTGCTGCCGGCGATCGAGCCGGCCGACCCGGCGGGCTACGCCCGCGACGTGCTCGACCGCGCCGCGCAGGCGGCGTCCCTGCTGGCCGGGAAGACCGCAGCGGCGGACGCGGAGACCTACAAGCACTGGCTGGTGGAGATCGCGGAGAGCGTGGTCGGCGCGGCGTCGACCGGCGGCCTGCTCGGCATCGGCGGCGACACCGTCACCGAGGACGAGCGCACCTTCCGCGACGACCTGGCGACGGCCCTGGCCGGCTGACGCACACGACGCGGCCGCGGGGGGGGCGGGGGGGGGCTAGCTTTTTAAGGTAAACACCCG
>NZ_JBEZXZ010000367.1:0-3728 GCF_040638275.1 Actinoplanes sp. NPDC026623
CCGACGGCGCCGCCCTGCGCACCGCCGGCGCCGGGGACGACCTCTTCGACCTGCTCGACTGGGGCGGCGGCACCGTCACGCTGCGCGCCGCCGGCAACCGGCGCTACGTCCGCGCGAACGAGGACGGCGTGCTGGTCAACGACCGGGCCGAGCCCGGCGAGTGGGTGGTGCGCGAGACCTTCGAGCCGGTCCGGCGCGGCGGCGCGGTCATGCTGCGGCACCTGGCCAGCGACGCCTACGTAGCGATCGGGGCGGACGGGGTGCTGCGCGCGCAGGCGCCGAGTGTCGAGACCGCCGCCGCGTTCGAGGTGGAACTCGTCGAGGACGGGCTCGAGGCGGCCGCCGCGGCGGCCGCGGACGCCGACGTGGCGCTGGTCGTCCTCGGCAACCACCCGATGGTGGCGGGGCGCGAGACGCAGGACCGCGACGACCTGGCCCTGCCGGCCGGGCAGGACGCGCTGCTGCGCGCCGTCCGGGCGGCCAACCCGCGTACCGTCCTGATCCTGACCAGCAGTTACCCGTACGCGATCGGATGGGCGCAGGAGCACCTGCCGGCCGTGCTGTGGTCGGCGCACGGCGGCCAGGAGTCCGGCGCCGCCGTCGCGGACGTGCTGCTCGGCCGCGACGGCGAGGGCGAGCCGGTGGAGCCCACCGGGCGCCTGCCGCAGACCTGGTACCGCGGCGCCGACGAACTGCCGGACCTGCTCGACTACGACATCATCGGCAGCGACGCGACCTACCTCTACTTCCGCGGCAGCCCGCTGTACCCGTTCGGGCACGGCCTCGGCTACACCCGCTTCGAACACCGCAACCTGCGGCTGGGCGCCGCGACGGTGCGGGCCGGCGAGCAGGTGGAGATCAGCGTGGACGTCGTCAACGTCGGCGACCGGCCGGGCACCGAGGTGGTGCAGTTCTACACCCGGCAGCGCCGGTCGCGGGTCAAGCAGCCGCTGCGCCGGCTGCGGGGCTTCCGGCGGGTCCGGCTCGCACCCGGCGCGCAGGCGACCGTCACGCTGCGGTTCGACGCCGCCGAACTCGCGTTCTTCGACGTGGTCCAGGACCGGCCGCTCGTCGAGTCGGCCCGGCACACCGTCATGGTGGGCCGCTCCTGCACCGACATCACCGCGACCGGAACCCTCACCGTACGGGGTGAGAGCGTGCCGGACCGCCCGGCGCGCGACCTGCGGGCGGCGAGCCGGGACGCCGAGTACGGCACGGCGCTGACCGACGAGGGGCCGGTGCGCGGCGACGCCGTGGTGGCGGTCCGCGACGGCGCCTGGCTCGCCTTCTCCGGTGTCGACTTCGGCGCGGGCGAGCACCGGATCACCGCCTCGGCCGCGGCGCTCGCCGCGGGCGCCCGGATCGAGGTGCGCCTGGACGAGCCGCTCTCCGGCCCGGTCGCCGCGGTGCTCGACGTGCCCGTGGTCGCCGGACGCCACGACTGGGTCGAGGTGGCGGCGCCGCTGTCGGGCGCGTCCGGGCGCCACGACCTGTATCTGGTCTTCGACAGCGCCGGGGCCCGGGTCAGCGCCGTCGGCTTCGGGGCCTGACGTCTCGATGCCCGACGTTTCGGGGGCTGACGTTTCGGGGGCTGACGTTTCTGGGGCTGACGTTTCGAGGGCTGACGTTTCGGGGGCCCGACGTTTCGGGGCCTGATGTGAGGCTGTCCACTCGGCACTTGCGGCGCGGCGGCGCCGCCGGTTGGCTCGGTGCATGGCACTCATCGCGTACGGCCGGGCCGACGCCGCCGCGTTCGAGGCGACCCGGCACCTCGGCGACGACGCGCTCGGCGCGTGGCGCGCGGCGATCACCCGCTACATTGATCCGCGGCCCGGCACGCGCCTGCTCGACCTCGGCTGCGGCACCGCCACCTGGTCACGGGCCTTCCGCGCGTGGTGGCCGGGCGCCGAGGTGCTCGCCGTCGAGCCGTCCGCCGCGATGCGCGAGCGCGCCGTGCTCCGGCCGGTGCTGGCCGGCGATGCCGCCGGCATCCCGGCCGGCGACGCGAGCGTCGACGCGGTCTGGCTCTCCACCGTCATCCATCACGTCGCCGACCTGCCCGCGGCCGCCCGCGAGATCCGCCGGGTGGCACGGCCCGGCGCCCCGGTCCTGATCCGGTCCGCGTTCCCGGGCCGGCACGGGGGCCTCACCCTGTGCCGCTACTGGCCGGAGACGATCACCGCGCTGAACGACCACTACCCGGGCGTTGCCGCCGTCGAGGCCGCGTTCGCCGCCTCGGGCTTCGCCACCGCCGGGCTCGAGCGGGTCGCGCAGGTCTCGGCGCCGTCGCTGCGGGAGGCCGCCGCCGGCCTGCGCCGCGAGGCGCACACGCTGCTGCAGTTGATCGGCGACGACGCGTACGCGAGGGGCGCCGAACGGCTCCGCGCCGCAGCGGCGACCGCGACCGGTCCGGTGGTCGACGTCCTCGATCTGCTCGTGCTGCGCTGACCGGCCGGCGGCCGCGACCCACGCCGCGAGGGCCGCGGGCCGCGCGACTACCGGCGGGCGTGTCTCGTCAGCACTGTGGCGACCAGCCGTCGGATCCGGCCAGATACGCCGACGGCAGATAGGCGACGGCCTCCGCGTCGGTCAGTTGCGGGCGGTCCGGCGTCACAAGCGCGCCGGGGCCCCGGTTGTGGTATTCCGCGAACCGGGCGTCTCGCCACGACCAGGTGCCGAAGTCGCTCCAGGGCGCCGGGCCGAGGTGGGCGGCGAGGAAGGAGTCGCGGATCACCGTCTGGCCGATGGCGGCCGGATCCTGGCTCGGGTGCCAGGGCCGGCCGAGGTAGACGCTGGCGGGCGGCGCGTCGGAGGTGAACGAGCAGCGCGAGAAGAGCAGCCCGTACGGGTTGGCCACGCTGGTGCTCGGCGCGGTGACGTAGCCGTTGTTGGTCGCCGAGCCGCGGCTGAGCGAGTGGATCCGGCACCGGTCGAAGACGGCCGTGCCGCGGCCGAAGATGAAGTCGACGTCGCCCTCGACGTAACAGCGGCGCAGGTAGATCCGCGACGGCACGTCGGCGGCCGGGCTGTTGAGGTAGAGCGTGTCCTGGTTGCCGAGGAACCGGACGTCGTCGAAGGTGAGCCGGTCGGCGCGGCTCAGCACGGCCACGGCCTGCCGGCCGGTGATCTCCGGGTGCGCGGCCTCGTCGAAGGTGTTGGCGAACGTCAGGTTGGTGGCGGCGAAGTCCGCGCCGTCCACGGTGACCGAGGCGCTGCCGGAGGTGCCCCAGGTGCCGCCGTCCGGGCGGGGCGTGCCGTTGGCGCGGTCGTCGGCGATGACGACCTGCCCGGCGTGCCGGCCGCGACCGCGCAGCAGGAGGTGCGGCTTGTCGGCGGGCACGATGACCTGGCCGGTGTAGACGCCCGGCGCGATCTCGATGGTGAAGCGCGCGTCGTTGCCGGACGGCACCGCGTCGACCGCCGCCTGGATGGTCGCGACGTCACCGCTGCCGTCGGCGGCGACGGTGAGCCTCGGCCGGGGGTGCGCCCGGGCGGCGGGTGTGGCGGCGAGCCCGGCGGCGACCGCGGCGCCGGAGGTCGCGGCGAGCCGGAACAGCGTGCGGCGGTGCATGGGACCTCCCGAGGTAAGCGCTTACCTCGGACCATATGACTGGCAGTGACATTCGTCAATGGACGCCTCGCGCGGGCCTGCCGGCGGCCGGGCCCCAGGGCCCGGCCGCCGGGGGACCGCCCGTCAGGGGGGGTCACCCCCGGGGGCCCCGCGGCCG
>NZ_JBEZXZ010000368.1:0-3703 GCF_040638275.1 Actinoplanes sp. NPDC026623
GCCAGGGCGGCGGCCGCGGCCAGCGCGGCATCGAGCGCGTTGCCGCCCGCGGCGACGGCCGCCCGGCCGGCCTCGACGGCCGCCGGATGCGGTGCGGCCAGCGCGACGATCGGCTCCACCCCCCGACGGTACCGGCACTCGGCCGCACGGTCATCTATGCGCCACGGGCCGCGGCTGCGAAGATGACCATCTTCGCGGTGCACCTCGGTCGAAGGAGAGCGGATGACACTCGAGCGCCGGGCACTGGTCGTACGCGGAGGCTGGGACGGCCACGAGCCGGTCGAGGCCACCGACCTGTTCATCCCGCACCTGCGCGAGCACGGGTTCGCCGTACAGGTGGCCGACTCGCCGGCGCCGTACGCCGACCCCGAACTCATGGGCGGCGTCGACCTGGTCGTGCAGTGCGTGACCATGTCGACGATCGCGCCCGAGGAGATCGCCGGGCTGACGGCCGCGGTCGAGTCCGGCACCGGCCTGGCCGGCTGGCACGGGGGGATCGTCGACTCCTACCGCGCCAGCGCCGACTACCTGCAACTCGTCGGCGGGCAGTTCGTCGCGCACGCCGCGCGCGGCGGACCCGACGAGCGAACGGACGACCAGTCCGACAACTACGTCGCGCATCGCATAACGATGACGCCGGCGGCCGCGGATCATCCGATCACCGAGGGGATCGCCGACTTCGACCTCGACACCGAGCAGTACTGGGTACTCACGGACGACTACAGCGACGTCCTGGCCACGACGACCACCGCGGTGCGCCCGTGGGCGGCCTGGCACCGGCCGGTCACCGCGCCGGCCGTCTGGACCCGCCGGTGGGGCCGGGGCCGGGTCTTCGTCGCGACGCCCGGACACAAGGTCGAGGTGTTGCGCGAGCCGAACGTCCGCACGATCGTCGAGAGGGGCCTGCTGTGGGCGGCACGTTGAGGATCGGCGTCGTGGGCGCCGGCAAGATCAGCGGCCAGTACGGCGCGACGATCTCCCGCCTCGCCGAGCTGACGGTGACCACGGTGGCGGACCTGGATCCGGA
The DNA here is from genome assembly GCF_040638275.1 of Actinoplanes sp. NPDC026623. Taxonomy (NCBI): domain Bacteria; kingdom Bacillati; phylum Actinomycetota; class Actinomycetes; order Micromonosporales; family Micromonosporaceae; genus Actinoplanes; species Actinoplanes sp. NPDC026623. The sequence goes on from NZ_JBEZXZ010000368.1 coordinate 1,028, forward strand.
GCGCGCCCGCCTGCTGGCCGATCAGCATCCCGGCGCCCGGGTGGTCGACCTGCCGGGGCTGCTCGCGGCCGACGACGTCGACGTCGTCCTGAACCTCACGACGCCGGCCGGGCACGCGGCCGTGGCGCTCGCGGCGATCTCCACCGGCAAGCACGTCTACGGGGAGAAGCCACTCGCCACGGCCAGCGCCGACGGGCGGGCGATCGCCGCCGCGGCCGTCGCCGCGGGGGTGCGCGCCGCGTGCGCGCCCGACACCGTCCTGGGTACGGGCGTGCAGACGGCCCGGAAGACCCTCGAGGACGGCGCGATCGGCACGCCGCTGGCCGCGACGGCCTTCATGACCGTGCCGGGCCACGAGCGCTGGCACCCGGACCCGGAGTTCTACTACCAGCGCGGCGGCGGGCCGCTGCTGGACATGGGGCCCTACTACCTGACCGCGCTGGTGCACCTGCTCGGGCCGGTGCGCCGGGTGGCGGGCATGTCGTCGCGGCCGCGCAACGAGCGGACCATCGCCGACGGCCCGCGCGCCGGCACGTCGTTCCCGGTCGACGTGGACAGCCACGTGACGGGCCTGCTGGAGCACGAGAGCGGCGCGCTGACCACCATGATCATGAGTTTCGACATCTGGGCGACCCGCCTGCCGTTCATCGAGGTCTACGGCTCGGCGGGTTCGCTGTCCGTGCCGGACCCCAACCGCTTCGCCGGCGACGTGCGGCTGCATCCGGCCGCCGCGCAGAGCTGGACCACCCTGGCGCCCAGCGCGGGCTACGCCGGCGCGGGCCGCGGCGTCGGGCTGCTCGATCTCCACCACGCCCTGGCCGAGGAGCGCCCGCACCGCACCGGCGTGGACGTGGCGCTGCACGTCCTCGACGTCATGGAGTCGATGCAGGCGAGCGCGCGCACCGGCACCTCGGTCGCGGTGACCACGACCTGCCACCGGCCGGACCGCATCGCCGACGTCGTCGAGCTGCCCTGAGCGGATCACGAACCCGGCGTCATGGCGGCGAGGAGCGCGTCGACCTCCGCGGTGGCGAACCCGACCCGGGCGTCCCCGGTGCCGTACGGCATCCAGAGCACCCCGGCGTGCACCAGCGCACCGCAGGTGTAGATGACGTTGGGCACGTAGCCCTCGCGTTCGATGCCGGCGGGCTTGAGCAGCGGGTGCGCGAGTTCGGCGAGGACACGCTCGGGGTGGTGCAGGTCGAGCAGGATCGCGCTGATCACGTAGCGGCGCATCGTGCCGACGCCGTGGGTGAGCACCAGCCACCCGGCGGGAGTCTCGATGGGGGAGCCGCAGTTGCCGGTCTGGGTCAGCTCCCAGCCGCGGTGCGGGCCGTGCAGCGGCACCGGCGGGCCCCAGCGGGCGTCGTCGCCGAGGACCGTGAGGCCGATGGTCTCGCCGTCCGTGCGGCACAGCGCGAGCCGCCGGCCGGCGACCGGGCGGGGGAACAGCGCGACGCCCTTGTTGCGCGCGCCGGGTCCGCGCATCGGCGCGATCTGGAACTGAAGAAAATCCGGCGTGCACAGCGTCCGGGTGGCGATGTCCCGCCCGTCGTACGCGGTGTAGGTGGCCTGGTAGACCGGCACCCCGTCGTCGCCGACGAACCGTACGAAGCGGGCGTCCTCCATGCCGCGGCTCTCCATCGGGGTGCTCGGCCAGAGCACCCGCTGGTGCAGCGCGGTGTTCGCGGGGAAGGCGGTGGCGTAGCCGGCGGCGTTCAGCCGGCGCAGCTGCTCGATGGTAGGCAGGGCGATCTCGAGGCTCTGCAGGCCGCCCGGCAGGCCCCCGATGACGGTCTCGAAGGTGGCGTCGTCGAAGGCCTCGGGCAGCGAGCCGAGCAGGGCAGCCGACACCTCGTTGTCCCAGCCCTCGTCGGCCATGCCCGCCGCGAGCAGGTCGCGCCGGTGCCGGGCGTCCCCGCGCTCCCCGGCGATCAGCGGCCCGGCCCGCTCGGTGACCGCCAGTTCGGTGCCCGGGCCCACGACGGCCGTGACGAAGCCGATCGACGACAGGTGTCCCTCGCCGATCTGGCGGACGCTGACGGCCACCCGCAACTGCCCGGCGGAGACCCCGGACTGGTCGGGGTGGGCGACGACGGACGGGTTGCACAGGGCGGCGGCCTCGACGGCGTACTCGTGGGTGAAATAGGCGCCGATCAGCAGCCGCCGGCGCGGCGACAGCTCGTCGGCGCGGTCCGCGCGGTGCCGGACCAGCTCGAAGTGGTGCATGAACGTGCCCCGCAGGTCGCGATGGCGCCCGGCGAACTCCGCGATCGTCTCGTTGAGCAGCCGGTCCACCTCGTCGCCGTCCAGGTCGGCGATGCGGTCGATGAGGGCGTGCGCGCGGGTGCGTACCAGGTCGGCGTCCTCGCCGGGCACGAACAGTTTGACGATCACCCGCCCCGTATCGGGGGTCAACGTCAGGTTCTGCCGCACCGCGAGCGGGGCAGCCGGATGCTGGGAACCGGGACTGGGCGCCATGGGACTGCCTTCCGATCGCGATCGCGGTCACGGCCCGGCCCGGTGTTGCTGCGGCAGGCGTGTCTACCGTACCCACGGGGCCGCCGTCCGGCCGGACTTTCAGTCGTCAGCGCCGGCCGGGACGGAGCCGGTCGCCGCGCGGCACCGGGCGCCGAGGTCGCGCAGCCGCGGGCTGTCGCGCTGGGTGTGCTGCAG
>NZ_JBEZXZ010000369.1:0-3687 GCF_040638275.1 Actinoplanes sp. NPDC026623
ACGCTCGACCACCACAACACCCTGATCGCCGGGCTCGACCGCCGGGCCGCCGCGCCGCCGGGCTGGTTCCGGATCCTCAGCGACGAACCGCGGCTGCTGCGCCTGCTCGAGGCGCAGAGCGACCCCGGCGGCGACGTGGCGACGGCGCTCGACGCGGCGGCACGGCTGTGGGGCAGCACGGTGCAGCGGATCGGCGACGTCCACCGGCTGGACGACGCGGCCGGCGCGACGATCGCGCTGGCCGTGCCGCAGGGCGGCGAGCGGGAACGCCCCTGCGAGATCGTCACCCCGCCGCTGACCGGCGACCACGGCGCCGCCCTCGAGGCGCTGCTGGGCCCGGCCCGGGAACTCGGCTTCACCGTGCCGCTCGAGGCCGCCGTCCACCTGCATCTCGACGGCGGGCCGTTCCGCCGGCCGCCGGCCCTGGCCAACGTCGTCCGGCTGTTCGCACACTGGCGGGAACCGCTGCGGATGCTGCTGGGCACCAACCCGGCCTGCCGCCGCCTCGCCCCGCTGCCGGCGCCGCTGGTCGCCGCCGTCGCGGGCGTCCCCTCGTACGACGACCTGCGCGAGGCCGCCGAGGAGGGCGAGCTGACCAAGTTCTTCGACGTCAACCTGACCCAGCTGCTCAGCGCCGACCCGATCCGGGACACGATCGAGATCCGGATCCTGCCCGGCGCGATCGACACCGGCGAGATCCTCGACCGGGCCGGCCTCGTCGAGCTGCTCCTCGACCGCTGCCTCGACCCGGAGCCGATACCGCCGGCCCCCGCCGACCCGGGCGCCGCGGCGGAGGCGCTGCTGGGCCTGGCCGCGGCGGTCCTCGCCAAACGCTAGGAACTAGATGTTGTGCCGGGCGTACGCGGGGCCGCGCAGGCCCAGCATCGCCTCGGTCATCCGGACCGCGTCGACCGCCGCCCGCACGTCGTGCACCCGGACGATCCGGGCGCCCTGCAGCACGCAGAAGACCACCGCCGCCACCGTGCCCACCAGGCGCTCGCGCTGCGGGCGGTCCAGCGTCTCGCCGATGAAGTCCTTGTTGCTCAGCGCGGCGAGGGTCGGGTAGCCGATCTCGGTGATCTCCCGCAGCCGCCGGGTCAGCTCCAGCGAGTGGTACGTGTTCTTGTTCAGGTCGTGGCCCGGATCGATGATGATCTGCTCCGGCAGCACGCCGCGGGACAGGGCCAGCTCGACCCGCCCGCGCAGGAAGTCGCCCACCTCGGCGGTCACATCGCCGTACCGGGGGCTCGGGTGCAGGGTGCGCGGCGCGGCCAGGCTGTGCGTGATCACCAGGGACGCGTCCGTGCCGGCCACGGCGTCGGCCATCGCGGGGTCGCGCAGGCCCGACGTGTCGTTGATGACCCCGGCGCCCGCCTTGATCACCTCGCGGGCCACCTCCGGCCGGTAGGTGTCGACGGAGACCACGGCCAGGTCCCGGGCCGCCTCGACCACGGGCAGCACCCGCCGCAGCTCCTCCTCGGGGGAGACGTCCGGCCCGGGCGCGAACGGCACGCCACCGATGTCGATCCAGTCCGCCCCGGCGTCGGCCGCCGCCCGGACCGCGTCGACGGCCTTCTCGAGAGCGAAGGTGCTGCCGCGGTCGTGGAACGAGTCCGGCGTCCGGTTGACGATCGCCATCACGACGACCCGGTGTGCGAAGTCATATGCCCGCCCGCCGATGACGCGTTCGGCGCTGATCAGCGGGGGTGCGTTGTCGCTCACGCCGGGAGACTAACCCGGCGGCCAGGATCCCCTCGATTCGGCCTCCCGCCAATGATCGAACCTGCTCTATGGTGCAAGGCGTGACGGAAGCAGGACACCCGGTCGCGGACGTGCGCGGCCCGTTGCCGTACCTGTGGTGGCTCGTACGGCGGCAGAAGGGGCGCATCGCCATCGGCGTCCTGCTCGGCTCGCTGTGGATGGTGGGGCTGACCCTCCCGCCCTACCTGCTCTCCCAGGCCGTCGACCGCGGCCTGCAGCGGCGGGACCCGGCCGCGCTCGCCGCCTGGGCCGCGCTGCTGTTCGCGGTCGGCGTGGTCAACGCGATCCTCGCCATCCTGCGGCACCGCACCATGACGAAGATCCGGCTCGACGGCGGCTTCCGGACCGTCCGGGCGGTCATCGCGCACGCCACCCGCCTCGGCGCCGCGCTGCCTCGGCGCATCGGCGCCGGCGAGATCGTCACCATCGGCATCGCCGACGTGTGGGTGCTGGCGCAGGCGCTCACGGTCACCGGGCCGGGGCTCGGCGCGGTGATCGCGTACGTGGTGGTGGCCGTGCTGCTGCTGCAGATCTCGCCGCTGCTGGCCGTGGTGGTGCTCGCCGGGGTGCCGGTGCTCGCCGTGGTGGTCGGGCCGATGCTCGGCCGGCTGCAGCGGGCCGGCGCCTGCTACCGGGAGCGGCAGGGCGCGCTCGCCGACCGGCTCGTCGACATCATCGGCGGCCTGCGCGTCCTCAACGGCCTCGGCGGCAAGGACGGCTACGCGCGCCGGTACCGGCGCGATTCCCGGGCCGTCGCCGAGGAGGGCTACCGGGTCGGCGCGGTGACCAGCTGGATCCAGTCGCTCGGCTTCGGGCTGCCCGCCCTCTTCCTCGCCGTGGTGATCTGGCTGGCCGCCCGGATGGCCGCGAAGGGCGACATCACGGTGGGCGAGCTCGTCGCCGTCTGGGGGTACGCGGCGGTGCTCGTCGTGCCTGTCGCGTTCTTCATCGAGGGCGGGTTCGACGTCAGCCGGGCGCTGGTGTCCGGGCGCCGGGTCATCGACTTCCTGCGGCTGCCGGTGGATCCGCCGCCGCCCGGGCAGGGCCCCGACGGCCCGGCCGTGCTGCGCGACCCCGACTCCGGCGTGGTCGTCATCCCCGGTCGGCTCGTCGCGCTGGCCACCGCCCGCCCCGCGGACGCCGCCGCCGTGGTCGACCGCCTCGGCCGGTACGGGCCGACCGCGGTGACCTGGGGCGGCACCCGGCTGGACGGGCTCGCGGTCCGGGACCGGATCCTGGTCGCCGACAACGAGGCCTATCTGTTCACCGGGGCGCTCGGCGAGGTCGTCGCCGGGTGCCGCGAGCCGGACGACGACGCCGTCGCGCGGGCCCTGGCCGCGGCCGCGGCCTGCGACATCGTGGACGGCCTGCCGGACGGGACGGCGTCGGTGATCGACACGCAGGGCCGCAACCTCTCCGGCGGCCAGCGCCAGCGGGTCCGGCTGGCCCGCGCCCTCTACCACGACCCGGAGATCCTGCTGGCCGTCGAGCCGACCTCCGCCGTCGACGCGCACACCGAGGCCGCCATCGCCGAACGCCTGCCCGCGGCCCGGGCCGGGCGGGCCACGCTCGTCGCGACCACCTCCCCGGCCATGCTGGACCGCGCCGACATCGTGCACTACGTCGTCGGCGGCCGGCTCGCTGCCACCGGCACCCACCGGGCCCTGCTCGACACCGAGCCCGGGTACCGGGCGCTGGTGACCCGGGCCGCGGGGGAGGCCGCCGTCCCCGAGGCGGCCCGCCGATGACGGCGCTGCCGGTCGCCGGGCGCGCACACGTGCGGAGGGCCGTGTTCCGGCTGATCCGCGACGACCGGGGCGCGGTCGCGTTGATGGTGCTGCTCAACGCCCTCGCGGCGATCGCCGGGCTGGGCACCCCCACCAGGATCGGAAGGCCGACGGTGAGCACCGAGGGCGCCAGCGCGAT
>NZ_JBEZXZ010000370.1:0-3581 GCF_040638275.1 Actinoplanes sp. NPDC026623
CGCGTTACGCGGTGGCCCCGTTCGGCCGCGCGGGCCTGGTGCTCGTCATCGCCCGCGCGGACGACGACGAGCTGCCGGCGGCCGCGTTCCACGTCACCGAGGTGGACCGGATCGCCCAGCTGGTCCGCGCCGCCGCGGTGATCCTCGGCGACCGGCTGGACCGCACCGAGGTGCCGAGCGTCGCAGCGGCTGTGATCGAACCCTCATAGTCGTCCCAGCTCAGGCAATGTGCAGGTAACACCGGCGAGGCACGCTTAGGTTCGTTTCAGGGGGCGGATCGGCCGGAAGGGAAGTGCCTCGCATGGGTTTGTGGCGCATCAGGGCCACGGTCGACGACCGGCCGGGCTACCTCTCGGTGCTCACCGCCAGCCTCGCGCTGCGGTCGGTCAACATCCTCGCCGTCCAGGTGCACACCACCGAGGGCGGCGCGGTCGACGACTTCCTCGTCGACGCGCCGGACACGATGACCGAGCCGGAGCTGCATGCCGCGATCGAGCGGGGGCGGGGCCGCGACGCCTTCGTGGTGCGCGCCGAGGCGCAGGGCCTCGCCGACCAGCCGACCCGGGCGCTGGCCCTGGCCGGCCGGCTCGTGCACGACCCCGACTCGCTGGGCGAGGCGCTGGTCACCCTGCTCGACGCCGCCGAGGCGCGCTGGCGTCCCGCCGGCACGGTGGTCCTGCACGGCTTCGACGAGGAGCGGATGACGCTCATCGACCCCGCCGGCGGCACCTACGAGGTGCTGCGCCCGGCGCCGGCCTTCACCCCGGCGGAGTACGCCCGCGCCCAGGCGCTGGTCGAGGTCGGCGGCGCCCTGGTGCGGCGCACCGCCGAGCAGACCACGCTGCTGCTACCCGACGGCACCGAACTGCTGATCCGGGCCGCCACCGGCGACGACGTCGACGGCGTCCGCCGGCTGCTCGCGCGCAGCTCCGCACAGACCCGCCGGCGCCGCTACCTCGGCGTCACCCACGGCCCGTCCGACGCCCGGCTGCGCCGGATGCTCGAGCCGTCGAGCGGCCTGACCCTGCTCGCCGTGCGGGTCGACCCGGCCGGCGAGGAGCAGGTGGTGGCGACGGCCAGCCTGCTGGTGGAGGGCGACCTGGGCGAGGTCGCGCTGCTGGTGGAGGACGCCTGGCAGCGGCGCGGCATCGGCACGGCGCTGCTGCGCCGGCTGATCTCGGCGGCGCAGCGGATGAACGCGTCCGCGATCGTGGCGCACGTCGGCGCCGACAACGTGGCGATGCTCCGCACCCTGCGCCGCTTCGGCGTGACGGGCCGCGACGACCGGGACGGCGCGCTGCTGAGCCTGACGCTGCCGATCCCCGGCACCGGGCGCCGGACGGCGCCAGACGAGACTCCCGCCGCCTCCGGGTGACGGGTGACGGGTGAGAGCGGCGACGGTGGGCCTCGCAGGGGGCCCGCCGTCGCCGATGGGTTCAGCGGAGGTCGTGCAGCGCGGGATCCTCAGGAGTGGCGGACGCCGTGCTCGACGCAGGTCGCCGTCCAGCCCGCGGGGACGACCTGCACCTTCATCCGGCGGCGGCAGTCCGGGCAGAAGCGCGGCGGCTCCAGCGCCCGGGCCGCGGCGCAGGCCGAGTGGTCGCCCTCGGCGGCCGGTGTGCCGCAACGGTCGCAGTACACCAGGACCGTCACAGCGTCGCTGAGAGTGCCTTGACCGGCATCTTCAGCTCCTGCAGCAGCTCCAGGTCGGAGGTGGCCGGGCGGCCCAGCGTCGTCAGGTAGTTGCCGACGATGACCGCGTTGATGCCGCCGAGCAGGCCGTCCCGCGTACCCAGGTCGCCGAGGGTGATCTCGCGGCCGCCCGCGTACCGGAGGATGGTCTTGGGCATCGCCAGCCGGAAGGCGGCGATGGCGCGCAGCGCGTCCTTGCCCTCCACCACCGGGCGGTCGCCGAGCGGGGTGCCGGGCCGGGGGTTGAGGAAGTTGAGCGGGACCTCGTGCGGGTCGAGCTCGGCGAGCTGGGCCGCGAACTCCGCGCGCTGCTCGACGGACTCGCCCAGGCCGAGGATGCCGCCGCAGCAGACCTCCATCCCGGACTCGCGCACCATGGTCAGCGTGCCCCAGCGCTCCTCCCACGAGTGGGTGGTCACCACGTTCGGGAAGAAGGAGCGGCAGGTCTCGAGATTGTGGTTGTAGCGGTGCACGCCCATCTCGACCAGCTCGTCGACCTGCGCCTGGGTGAGCATGCCGAGGCTCGCCGCGACCTGGATGTCGACGGCCTCCTTGATCGCCTTGACGCCCTCGCGCATCTGGGTCATCAGCCGCGTGTCGGGGCCGCGCACGGCCGCCACGATGCAGAACTCCGTCGCGCCCGTCGCCGCGGTCTGCTTTGCCGCCTCGACCAGCGAGGGGATGTCCAGCCAGACCGAGCGCACCGGCGAGGTGAACAGGCCCGACTGCGAGCAGAAGTGGCAGTCCTCCGGACAGCCGCCGGTCTTGAGTGAGACGATGCCCTCGACCTCGACCTCCGGGCCGCACCACTTCATCCGGACGTCGTGCGCGACCTGGAGCAGCTCGGGCAGGTCCCCGTCGCTCAGGCGGAGGACCTCGAGGATCCCCGCCTCGTCGAGCCCGGCACCGTCGGCAAGAACCTGGGCCCGGGCCCGGTCGAGGATCTCTGGCATGCCCGTACCCTACAAGGCGTTCCGGCCGCCGGCGTTGCCGGAGCCGGGTGATAGTTTGCCCGGCGAGCGGGTCGGGACGGCGAGGGTGAGGATGCTTTGGCGGGCTGGCAGGAGGCGCTGGAGCGCCAGGCCCGCACGCGGGCGAAGGCCGGGCTCACCCGGACCTTGCAGCACCGCGGCGCCGACGACCCGGTGGTCGATCTGGCCGGCAACGACTATCTCGGCCTGGCCGTTCACCCCGAGGTGATCGCGGCGTCGGTGCAGGCACTGCAGACGTACGGGCTGGGCGCCACCGGCTCCCGGCTGGTGCGCGGCTCGACGCGGGCCCACGCCGCCCTGGAGGCGGAGCTCGCCCGCTGGCTCGGCGCCGAGCAGGCCCTGGTCTACTCCTCCGGCTACCTGGCCAACCTCGGCGCGATCCGCGCGCTGGCCGGGCGCGAGACGCTGCTGGTTTCGGACCGCTACAACCACGCCTCGCTGATCGACGGCTGCAAGAGCTCGGGCGCCGAGGTGATCGTCGCGCCGCACGCCGACCCGGCAGCGCTGGCGGCGATCCTCGCGGCCCACCCCGGCCGGGCGAGGGTGTTCGTCACCGAGTCGGTGTTCTCGGTGGACGGCGACCTGGCCCCGCTGGCGGACCTGCACGCGGTGACCTCGGCGCACGACACGCTGCTGCTCGTCGACGACGCGCACGCGATCGGCATCCTGGGCACCGGCGGTGCCGGCGGCGTCGCGGCGGCCGGCCTGGCCGGCCTGCCGGACGTCGTCGTCACGGCGACCCTGTCGAAGTCCCTCGGCGGCGCGGGCGGCCTGATCGCCGGCCCGGCGGCGCTGATCCGGCACCTGGTCGACACGGGACGCACCTTCATCTACGACACCGCGCCGCCGCCGGCCGTGGTGGCCGGCGTGCACGCGGCCCTGCGGGTCGCCCGCGCG
>NZ_JBEZXZ010000371.1:0-3530 GCF_040638275.1 Actinoplanes sp. NPDC026623
TCAGCCACGTGCCGCTGATCGACACCGCGCGCACGCTCGACACCGCCCTCGCACCCACCGAGGCGAGAGCCCGCGAGGGACTCCGGTGACGCCGCTACTCCGGCATCGGCACGTCGTGCTGGAGGCGCTGTGCGCGCCGCCATTACCCGTCGTTGCGGTGCAGCGCGACCAGCGGGATCCGGCGGGCCGTCTTGGTCTGATAGTCGGCGAAGCCGGGCATTGCCGCGGTCAGCCGGGCCCAGGTCTGCTCGTAGTCGTCGCCGGTGATCTCGGCCGCGCGGACCTCGACCGTCTCCGAGCCGATCTCGATCGTCGTGTCCGGGTTGGCCCGCACGTTGAAGAACCAGTCCGGATTCTGCGGGGCGCCGGCCTTGGAGGCCACGATGACCAGACGGTCGCCGTCGTCGTAGTAGGCCAGCGGGTTGACCCGGACGGTGCCGGTGCGGGCGCCGGTGTGGTGCAACAGCAGCAGCGCGTCCCCGAACTGGGCGACCCCCTTGCCACCCTGGGCGCGGAACTGCTCGATGATCTTCGTATTCCAGTCACTCACCCCTCTAACTTATCCGGGTAGTGGCCCGGAGCGGAGCTGCCGGGCGAATTTCCACGACTCAGCGCAGGACAAGCGGCGCGAGTCGGCGCGCCGCTTGCCCTGCGCAGATACGTTCGCCGATGTCGATGCTCTCGGGGCTTGGTGGAGTCGCTCGACGATTCCGCGCGTCCTCACACGGCATCGCCGGGACCGGCATTCATCAGGCCACCGAGTCCTGAGCTTGTTCTTTGACCCGTGTGTTTCTTGCGTTCTTCGATGCTGAGTGCCCGTTCGGTGGTTTTGCCGACGTCGTGGCGGTTAGCGGGTCGATGGTTTCGTGACCCGGGTGGGCGTCCAGGGCCGGGTGTGGTGGGTTTCGGCGCACCGGCCGGTCGGGCGGTCTTCGCGCGCAGGTTCCGAAACCCTCGCCGCACCCTCGCCGGAGTGAGTCGGCCCTCGGGTGCCGGACGCTCCCACGGCCGACGCAAGTCCTGGGCGAGGTGACGTGCGAGACGCAGTTGGGTGTGAGCGGCGATCACGATCCAGGTCCACCGGTCCGCGGCTTGCGGGTCACGTATCTTCGGCGCGGTCCAGCCGAGGGTCTGTTTGAAGAACCGGAACGTGTGTTCGAGCAGTTCGGCATAGCCGATCAGCCGGCCGGAGCGGGACGTCACGAAGGCTGCGAAGGACTCGTCGGTGTGACGGCCTCGTCCGGTCATCATGCTCTCCTAGACGTAGTCGAGGGCGGAAAGGCTGGCGTCGGTGCCGTCCGTGGGGCCTGGGCGAGGTCGCCGAGTCCTGCGGTCCTTCTCCGCTCTGCTCGAACGGCACCTGACCGGTGTTCGCCGAGACGGTTAGGGAGGTTGCGGGCGGGGGATGGTCGGGTCATGAAGACGCAATCCGTGGCATCAGCCGACGACGAACAGACATTGCTGGTGCTGGGCGCCAGCGGCGACCTCACCGCACGCCTGCTGTTGCCGGGGCTGGGCGGTCTGCTGGCCGAGAGTCCCGGCGAAACGCTGTTCCTTGTGGGCAGCGGTAGGGACGACTGGGACGACGGGCACTGGCGTCAGCGGGTGACTGAGGCCTTCTCGTCGGCGACCGGCCCGCAGGTGACGGCCACGGTGCAGAGCACGCGTTACCTCCAAGCCGACGTCACCCGGCAGGAGGACTTGGAGCGACTGCTCGCCGCCTGCCGGGGTCAGGTGATCATCTTCTTCGCCCTTCCGCCGGCGATCACCGCGAAGGCCTGCCGAGCGCTGACCGGCGTCGAGTTGCCCGAGGGCACCCGACTGGTGCTCGAGAAGCCGTTCGGCATTGACACCGCCAGTGCCGAGAAGCTCAACAAGCTGCTGGCCACGCTCGTGCCGGAGAATCAGATTCACCGTGTCGACCACTTCCTGGGCAAGTCGACCGTGCTCAACATTCTGGGGCTGCGGTTCGCGAACCGGCTGTTCGAACCGGTGCTGAACGCCGAGCACGTGGCGAGCGTCGACATCCTCTTCGACGAGAGCCTGGCCCTGGAGGGCAGGGCCGGGTATTACGACACTGCCGGCGCGCTTGTCGACATGGTGCAGAGTCACCTGCTGCAGGTGCTCGCGCTGCTCACCATGGACGCTCCCCCGTCCGTCGACGCGCGGGAGCTACGCGACCGCAAGGCCCAGGTGCTGCGCGCCACCCGGCTGTGGAATGACGACGTGCAGGCCTGCACCCGCCGGGCGCGATACACGGCGGGGGAGATCGACGGTCGCCGGCTCCCCGCGTACGCGGACGAGGCGGGTGTCGACGAAAGCAGGGGTACGGAGACGCTGGCCGAGGTGGTGCTGGCTGTCGACACCTGGCGCTGGGCGGGGGTGCCGTTCCGGCTGCGCTCCGGCAAGGCGATGAGTGCGACCCGCAAGGAAGCCGTCATCACGTTCAAGCAGCCCGCCCGCGTGCCCGACGGACTGACCGGCCACGGCCGGCCGGACCGGCTCCGTATCGGTTTCGGCCCCGACCGGCTCGCCCTGGACCTCAACATCAACGGCCCTGGTGACCCGTTCGAGATCGACCCGGTGACCCTGGACGCCGAGTTCGGGCCCGGCGAGCTGGCCGCGTACGGGGAGGTGCTGCGCGGGGTCCTGGACGACGACCCGAGCCTATCGGTCCGGGGCGACACCGCCGAGCAGTGCTGGCGGATCGTGGACCCGGTGCTGTCCGCCTGGCGCAAGGGCACGGTGCCGCTGCTGGAGTATCCGGCCGGCAGCAGCGGCCCGGAGGACTCCCTACTGTCGTAGGTGTCCGCAGGCACCGAAAGCCGGGCTGTCTCGACATCAGCGGTGGCCGCCCCGGGGCACTCCTGTCGCCCACGGACAGCGCGGAAGTCAAGATGAGCCGGACCGATCACGACGGAGCGGGATGCTGCTTCGAACGACGGCAGGGTCGCGAGATGGTGGAATGCGCCAACCTGATGGCTATGCCATCCCGGACGCTCCGGCGCACGCCGCCGGCGCCGAACTGAGCCGGCGAGCGGGGTGTACAGCGGTTCTACCCGGGGTCAGAATCGGGCGATGGGACCGAAGGCAATCGCGGCGGGTCTGTTCGTCGCATGGGCCGTTCACGACCTTGAAGAGATACTCGGCACGGCCTACTGGCGGGACACAGTGGTCCCCCGGCTGCGGGAACGCCATCCACGGGTGCCGGCGGTGACCTGGCGGGCCGCGCGCATCGGCACCGATCAGATGGCCGTCGCGGTCGGCCTGATCGCCGTCCCCGTTGCCGTCGCGACAGCCTACGGAGTGGCGACGGACGGGCGCTCGCCGCTGTTTCGGGCGACGCTGGCCGCGTACGGGATCCACGGTGTGGGTCATGTCGCCGGATCACTGCTAGCGCGCGACTACACCCCGGGAGTACTCACCAGCCCGCTACCGGTACACCGCAAGCAGGACGACCATCGTCGACATGGTGCTCACGGGGACTCCTTGACATGGTCGTCGTTCGTAGGGCCGCGCGTGATCCGCCG
>NZ_JBEZXZ010000372.1:0-3518 GCF_040638275.1 Actinoplanes sp. NPDC026623
ATTCCGACGACTGCGGTTTGTGCAGTCGTCGGAATCACCCACAAGTCAGCGGTTACCAGGCGATCGCCGCGCCGCGAAGCGGCGCCAGCCAGCTCAGCCGTTGGCGGCGATGTCGTCGATCAGGGTCAGCAGGGTGCGCACCGGCACGCCGGTGCCGCCCTTCGTCCAGTAACCACTGGCCTCACCGGAGTGGTAGGACGGTCCGGCGATGTCGATGTGCGCCCACTCGACACCCTCGGCCACGAACTCCCGCAGGAAGACGCCGCCCTGCAGCATGTGCCCGGCCCGGTCCATGCTGGCGTTGACCTGGCTGATGTCGGCGACCTCCGAGTCCATGCCCTTGCGCACGTCGTCCGGCAGCGGCATCGGCCAGGCCGGCTCGCCGACCGCGTCGCCGGCCGCCTTGACCCGCTCGCAGGTCTCCGGCGTGCCCATGACGCCGGCGATGCGCTTGCCCAGCGCGACCACCTGCCCACCGGTCAGGGTGGACGTCTCGAAGACGTAGTCGGTGCCGTCGGCGCAGGCGCGGGCGATCGCGTCGGCGAGCACCATGCGGCCCTCGGCGTCGGTGTTTAACACCTCGACCCGCTTGCCGTTGAACATCGTGATGACGTCGCCGGGCCGGTACGCCGTACCGGAGGGCATGTTCTCCGCCATGGCCAGGTAGCCGGTGACCGCGACCGGCGGGCGGAGCGCGGCCACCGCCAGCATCGTGGCGCCGACGGCGGCGGCGCCGGCCATGTCCGACTTCATCTCCCACATGCCCGCGGCCGGCTTGATGCTGATGCCGCCGGTGTCGAAGGTGATGCCCTTGCCGACCAGCGCGACCCGCTTCGGGTTCTCGACGCCCTGCGGGGTGTAGGTGAGCTTGACCAGGCGCGGAGGCGCCTCGGAGCCCTGGCCGACCGCGACGATGCCGCCGTAGCCACCCGCCTTGAGCGCGTCGAAGTCCAGCACCTCGACCTTGAGGCCGGTGCCGTCCGCGGCGGCCGAGACGGCGTCGGCGAACTCCGGCGGGCGCAGCTTGTTGGGGGCCGTGTTCACCCAGTCGCGGGTCAGCCGGACGACCTTCGAGACGATCTCGGCGCGCTCGAGTTCGGCCTGTGCGGCCGAGTCGGCCGCGTCGGGCACGGTCACCTGCAGCGCCTTGACCGGGTCGCGCCGGGTCGGCTGCGGCTTGGTCTTGTAACCGGCGAACCGGTACGACCCGAGCAGCGCACCCTCGAGGATCGAGCGCAGCACGCCGGGCGCGTCGGCGTCGTCGGGCACCGGCAGCGCCAGCGCGACGGTGTCGCTGCCGGCCAGCGCGCGTACGGCGGCACCGGTGCCGCGGCGCAGCGTCTCCGCGGCGGGCGCGGAGCCGGTGGGCTCGTCGCCGAGGCCGACGGCGACGACCAGCGGCGCCGCGACGGTGCCGAGCGTGGCGAGCTTGGTCACCTCGCCGGGAGCGCCGGTCGCGCCGAGCAGGGCCAGCGTCGAGATCAGCTTTCCGTCGAACGCGGCGGCGATGCTCTCCGCGCCGGCGGCCGGCAGGACCGCGCCGCCCTCGTCGGGCTGACTGTGCAGCCCGATGACGATCGCGTCGACGGCCAGTTCGGCCGGATCGCTGTCGACCAGGCTGAGGGAGGGTGCGGGGTGGGTCACTCGGGCTCTCCGCGACGACTGGGGCCGGGAGCTCCCTCGTGGGACGCCCCGACGGTGTGGTCACCCCGGCACGGTCGCGCCGGACGGTGTGTTGTTGTTGTCCCGCCGATGCTAACCACAGTTAAGGCCGCGTGATCCTTCCCGGCCCCAGGTGGTCGGCCGATTTGCCCAGTCCCGCGCGGCGCCGGTTCCATCGTCCGGCAGATGATCTGCCGGTAGCCGTCGGGGAGGCGGGGGGCCCCGGGTAAGTTGCCACTCATGTCTGCCGAGGCCACCGCCCTGCTCCGTTCGCCCCTGCACGAGCGTCACGTCGCGCTCGGGGCCAAGCTCGCCGCCTTCGGCGGCTGGGAGATGCCCCTCGAGTATGCGGGCGGGGGCGTGCTGCGCGAGCACGCCGCCGTGCGCGAGTCCGTCGGCGTCTTCGACGTGTCCCACCTCGGCAAGGCGCGGGTCGCCGGGCCGGGCGCCGCGGACTTCGTCAACTCCTGCCTCACCAACGACCTGGGCCGCATCGCCGCCGGCAAGGCGCAGTACACGCTCTGCTGCGACGACGCCTCGGGCGGCGTGGTCGACGACCTGATCGCGTACCTGATCGGGCCGGACGAGGTCTTCCTCATCCCGAACGCCGCGAACACCGCCGAGGTCGTGCGCCGCCTGGCCGCCGCCGCGCCGGAGGGCATCACCGTCACCGACGAGCACCGCCGGTTCGCCGTCCTGGCGGTGCAGGGCCCGGCTTCGGCCGAGACCGTCACCGGGCTCGGGCTGCCCACCGAGCACGACTACATGTCGTTCAACCCGGCGCGGATCGGCGGCGCCGACCTGATCGTCTGCCGCACCGGCTACACCGGCGAGCACGGCTACGAACTGGTCGTTCCGTGGGACGACGCGGTCGCCGTCTGGGACACGCTGGTCGAGGCCGGCGTCCGCCCGTGCGGGCTCGGCGCCCGCGACACGCTGCGCACCGAGATGGGCTACCCGCTGCACGGCCAGGAACTCTCCCTGGAGATCACCCCGGTGCAGGCCCGCTCCGGCTGGGCGGTCGGCTGGTCCAAGCCGGCGTTCTGGGGCCGCGACGCGCTGCTCGCCGAGAAGGCGGCCGGCCCGCGCCGGCTGCTGCGCGGCCTCGAGCTCACCGGTCGCGGCATTCCCCGCGGTCACATGCACGTGTACGCGGGTGAGACGCAGGTCGGCGAGACCACCAGCGGCACGTTCTCACCGACGAAGAAGGTCGGCATCGCGCTGGCCCTGCTCGACACGTCCGCCGGGCTCGCCGACGGCGACCTGGTCGAGATCGACGTCCGGGGCCGGCGGGTGCAGGCCCGGATCGTCAAGCCGCCGTTCGTCGAGACCTCGGTGCGCTGATGGCCGTCGCCTGGCCGGAGGTGCGCGGGTGGGTCCTCGCGTTGCCCGGCTGCCGCGAGGTCTTCGTCGAGCAGTGGGGCGACTGGACCCTCCGGTACGGCGAGAAGATGTTCGTGGTCGGCGGCCCGGAGCACGACACCGTCTCGGTGAAGGCGTCCCTCGACGAGCAGGCCGAACTCGTCGCGTCCGCGCCGGACACGTACTCGCCGGCACCGTACGTCGGCCGGTACGGCTGGGTGCGGGTGGTGCTCGCCGAAGCCGACGCCGCCGAGTTGCGGCAGGTCGTCACCGACGCCTGGCGCCGGACGGCGTCCAAGAAGGCGGTCAGGGAGTATGACTCAGCCCAGGGCCAGGCCGACCAGGGCTAGCGTCGTCGTCGTCTCGACGGCGGCGCCGAGCACGTCGCCGGTGATGCCGCCACGCCGGCCGGCCGGCCGATCCACCGCGGGCAGATCGTCGCCACCCTCGAAGAAGCGCTCACCGCGATCGCCGGCGGCGAAATCGTTGCACTC
>NZ_JBEZXZ010000373.1:0-3508 GCF_040638275.1 Actinoplanes sp. NPDC026623
CTGGGCGGAGAGGGGGACAACCACCCACAACCACAGCGCCCCCCCGAGGTCCACAACCTCGGCGGCAGCGCCCCCGCCCGGCCCCGCCCCCCCCCCCGCCCGCGCCCCCCGCCCCGGCGTCCCCGCCCCGCCCGCCCCGGCGCCCCGCCCCCGGCGGGCCCCCCCCCGCCGCGCTGCGCGATCTGCCCAGCCGCCCCGTCGACGTGGCGGAGGCCGCCGGCCGGATCGTCGTCGGCAGCGTCTACGCCGGCATCGACGCCGCCGCCAACGACTTCGCGAACCGCCGCCGGCTGCCCCGGCGGCCGATCGCCTACCAGCTCGCCGCGCTCGCCGTGACGGTCAGCTGGCGCCCGGTCGGCTACACGCTCACCGTCGACGGGGAGACCGTGCTGATGTCCGGGCACACCGTCGTCGTCGCCAACGCGCCCTGGTACGGCGGCGGCCTGCGGGTCGCGCCGGGCGCCCTGCTCGACGACGGACTGCTCGACCTGGTCACCGTCGGCGCGCTGCCGCGCCGGAAGCTGGTGCCGATGCTCGCCGCGCTGCGCCGCGGCGCCCACCTCGGCCTGCCCGGCATCGCGACCCGCCAGGTCCGGCAGATCACCATCGCGGCCGACCGGCCGCTGCCGGTCTACGCGGACGGCGAGCCGCTCGGCCGGGGCGAGGTCACCGTCCGGGTACGTCCGGCCGCCCTGCGGCTGATCGGTGCGGAGCGACCTCAGAGTGAGGTCTCTGGGCCGGAGGCGAGACGGCGGCTGCGGGCCGGCGACGCGTCGACGGCCTGACCACCGGCACCGGGGTGCGGGCCGGCGGTCAGGCCGCGATCAGAATCCGGGCGTGATCAGCGGGGAATCCACTGCTGCCAGGTGGTGCGGTGGGCGTCCAGCCAGCGCTTCGCGGCGGCGTCACGGGACAGCTTCTTCACGGTGATGTCGCGGGCGACCGCGTTCTGGTCGTCGTTGGTCCAGTGGAAGTTCTTGATCATCTCGGCGGCCGGGCTGCCGGAGTCCACGAACGCCTTCCTCGCGATCTTCTCGAGGTCGTACGGCTGGTAGTCGCACGCCACCGTCTCCGGGTCGGAGTCGCAGCCCGGCTTGTACAGCGGCAGCGGGATGTGCACCAGCTTGATCTCCGACAGCAGCCACTGCGGCGTGTAGAAGTAACCGATCAGCGGCTTCTTCTTGGCCTCGGCCTCCTTGAACTCCGCGATCAGCGCGTCCTCGCTGCCCGCGTAGACCACGGTGTAGTCGAGGTCCAGGTTCTTGATCAGGGCGGCGTCGTTGGTCACGAACGACGGGTCGCCGCCCAGCAGCTGGCCCTTGTGGTCGGACTTCGGCGTCTCGAACATGTCGGCGTAGTCGTTGAGGTTCTTCCACTTCGTGATGCCCGGGTACTCCTTGGCCATCCACGGTGGCACGTACCAGCCGATGACGCCCTTGTTGCCGGTCAGGCCCTGCTCGACCGCGACCTTCTTGTCGTCGATGTAGGTCTTCTTCAGGTCGTCGTGGCCCCAGTTCTCCAGGATCACGTCGACCTCGCCGCTGGCCAGGCCCTCCCACGAGGCGTCCTCGGTGAGGTCGGTCTCCACCACCTTGCAGCCCAGCTCCTGCTTGAGCAGGTAGCTGACCACCGCGACGTTCGCCGCGTAGCCCACCCAGGGGTTCACGGCGATCGAGACGGTGCCGCAGGGCGTGCGCTCGACGCCCGGCGGGGCGGTGATCGCACTCGTCGAGTTGCCGCAGGCCGCCAGCGTCACCACGCTCAGCAGGGCCGCGAGCCGGCGGGTGGTTTTCAGCATCGAAGTCCGTCTCTGTGGGGATTTGCCTACCACGTTGTCGCCACCGGCCGCTCGCGGCTCAGCCGCTTGGCGAGGACCTCCTCGGTCAGGGCGACCAGGACCTCCTTGACCGACTCGCGGTACCTCGCGTCGCACTCCAGGACCGGCACGTCCGAGCCGATGCCCAGCGCCTCGCGGACCTCGTCGAGGTCGAAGCGCTGGGACCGGTCGAAGGTGTTGACCCCGATGAGGAACGGGATCTCGTGCTCCTCGAAGTAGTCGATCGCGGGGAAGCAGTCCTCGATGCGGCGGGTGTCGAGCAGCACGATGGCGCCGAGCGCGCCGTCGACCAGGTCGTCCCAGAGGAAGGCGAAGCGGTCCTGGCCGGGGGTGCCGAACAGGTACAGCAGCAGCGCGTCGTCGAGGGTGATGCGGCCGAAGTCGAGCGCCACCGTGGTGGTCGTCTTGGACGACACCGCGGAGGTGTCGTCGATGCCGATCGACCGCTCGGTCATCTCGGCCTCGGTCACCAGCGGCTCGATCTCGGAGATCGCGCCGACGAAGGTCGTCTTGCCCACGCCGAAGCCGCCACTGATGACGATCTTGACCGCCACCGGCGGCAGGGGCGCCGATTCCGGTTCATTAGAGCGCCCGTACACGATCCCTGATCCTCTCGATCAATGCGATGGGAAGTTCACCGAGCTGCTCCTCGATCCGCACGTAGCCGTCGGTCACCAGGTCGGCGACGATCACCCGGATCACGCCGAGCGGCACGCCGAGGGCGACGGCCAGGTCGGCGATCGACATCGGGGCCTGGCAGAGCTCGACGATCCGGCGCGACTCGAAGCGCAGCGGAGCCGACAGGGCCGCGGGGGAGGCGTGCAGCAGGGTCTCGATGCGCAGCCCGTCGTGCAGCGGGCGGGTCCGCCCGCCGGTGAGCATGAACGGGCGCACCACGAGCTCGTCCTCGGGCTCCGGTGCGCGCGGACCCGGTATCGGCGGCGTCCAGGCGGGCGGCGCCGAACGGGTGTACGGGTTCATCCGGGGTTCCGGGCCCCACTCCCCCCGGTGGCTCATCGGGGTAGGTATTGCCGGGACTCGGATATCAGCGCCGGAGTGAGCAGGGCGCCGAACCGGTCGGCCAGTAGGGAGATCTCGTACCCGACCAGGCCGACATCGCTGTCGCCGCCGGCCACCACGCCGAGGCAGCTGCCGCCCGCGATGACCGACACCAGCAGGAAGCCGCGCCGCATCTCGATCATGATGAGCTTGAGGCCGTCGAAGTCGTAGCGACGCGACGCGCTGCGGGCGACGCTGGCCAGGCTGGAGACGATCGCCGCCAGGTGGTCGGCCTCCGCTCGGCTCAGCCCGTCCGAGCTGGCGATGAGAAGGCCGTCGGAGGAGACCGCGACCGCGTCGCGGACACCGTCGGTCTGGTGGACAAAGTTGCCCAGCAGCCAGTTGAACTGGTGCCGGTCGGCAGACGTGTCAACGCTCATGAGACTTCTTTCGACCTCGGGGCGGGGGCGGGGCGGGGCGTTCGTGGTCACTGGCGGTCGGCGGGTTCGGTGCTGCCGCGCTGCACGCCGCTGCGGAAGGCGGTCAGCCGGGCACGCACCTCTTCGGGGGAGTCGCCGACCGGTGCGGGACGCTCGGCGGTGCGGGTGGGGGCCGCGGCCGGCGCGGCGGGGGCGCCCCCCGGCGGCGCCCTTGGCCGAGCGGGGGTTGTGG
>NZ_JBEZXZ010000374.1:0-3487 GCF_040638275.1 Actinoplanes sp. NPDC026623
CCCGGCCGGGACCTCGAGGATGAAGCGGGTGGCGGCGCTGAGCCAGGCCGGCAGGGCGTCGGCGCCCGCGTCGGACGCGTCCACGAGCAGCGCGACGGCCAGGCGGTCGGACACCACCGGCGTCAGTTCGGCCCGCAGCGGCGCGCCGCCGGCGGTGACCGTCGCGGTCTCGGCGGCGGATCCGGCGTCGGCGCCCAGGTCGACGACCAGGGTGGTCTGCTCGGCGCCGGGCAGCACGGCGACGACGGGCAGGGGGATCGCCGCGGCCGCGGGCAGCGGGCCGTAGCACAGGACGGCGAGCATCGTCAGCAGGACGGCCGTGGCCGTGGCCGCGCGCCGGTCAGGCCGGTGTCGCGAAGACGATGACATTGTCCCGGTAGCTCCTCTGTGACTCGTCGAAGCCGCCACCGCAGGTCACCAGCCGCAGCGTCGGCTCGAGGGTGGGCGCGTAGACCAGGTCGGTGGGGAATCGGGTCTTCGGCACCCGCGTCACCTCGGTCACCCGGAAGGCGACTGTGGTCCGGTCGGCGCGGTCGACGTGCACGACCGTGCCGGGCCGCACCCGGGAGAGGCTCAGAAAGACTCCCGGGCCCGTGTGGGAGTCGACGTGACCCAATATCACCGCCGGCCCGGGCTGACCCGGGCGCGGGCCCTCGGCGTACCAGCCGGCGCGGTCGGGACGGTCGGGCACCGCGATGGTGCCGTCGGCGAGCCGATCGAGACGTTGCAGGGAGCTGTCGATGTGCAGCGCGGGGATCCGGATCCTGGTCGGCGTCGCCACGGCCCGGTAGGTGCGCACCGATCGAAACGTATCCGCCGCCGCGGACGGCCCGGCCGCCGCCGGCGCACCCGGTACGGGCGGCACCCCGGAACCGGGCGGCCGGGCCTGTGCGGGGCCGGTCGCCAGCAGCACCGCGAGGGCCACCAGGAGCGTGGCGCGGCCGCGAGCGGGCATCTCAGCGTCTCTTGACGACGCCGGCCATGGCGCCGTAGCCGGTCGCGGCCCCGCCGACCGGCAGGCGGGCCGCCACGGTGGCGCCGAACGCGTCGGCCAGCAGGTGGGCCATCTCGGACATGTGCTCGTAGGTTTCGAGCGCCATCTCGAGCGCGGTATCGTACTGCTTGGCGGCGAAGGCCTCCGCGTGGCGCAGCAGCAACTGGTCGTGGGCCAGCAGCGCGTCGGCGAGGCGCGTCGAGCTCAGCCGCTTGCCCGTCGCCTCCTCGAGGAAGGCGGCCAGCCTGACCTCGAGCTCCCGCAGCCTCCTGCGGGCCTGCTCGCGACGGCCGGAGTCCTGCGCGGCGGTGGCGGCCGCATAGGCGACGACCTGATCGACGTGGTGTGCCCACAGGGCCTGGAAGTCCTTCGCCGCCTTCGCGCCGAACAGGCTGTCCACGGCGGAGGCGAGATCGCCGGTGTTGCCGTTCAGCGCCTGCCCCGCGGCGGAGAAGTCCGGGCCGTTCGTGATGGCCGCCCTGGTCACGTCCTCGACCAGCACGACGTGCTCGGCGAGCAGCTTGCCGAGCTGGGACCGCAGCCGCCAGATCGGGGTGCGCAGCACCTTCGCGTCCTTTCCCGTGAGGATCGCGGCGGCGATGGTCCCGCCCAGCTCGTAGGTGTGCTGATAGGACTCGCGGTAGATGCGGTCGGCCGCCGGGTAGTGGTGTGCCGCGTAGGCGTCGGCCTGTGCCAGGAGGTGGTCCACGTGCATCCGCATCGCGCCGTTGGCCGCCCGGGTCGTCAGGCGCCCGTGTGAGGCCTTGACGAAGAACGCCGCCAGGTCCTCCTCGTACTCGATCAGCTCCTGGCGCGCCTCGTCGCGTACCTTTTCGTCCTGATCGGCCAGACCGCGGGCGTAGGTGAACAGCTCCACGACGTGCTGGGCCCACAGCTCCGCGAACCTGCGCGCCGTGGCGGCGCCGAGCACGTCGCCGAGGAGCTGGGCCATCGCGTCGGTGTTGCGCCCGAGCGCCGCGTTCGCGGACTGGGCGAAGTTCTCGTCGCCGCGGATCCGGCCGCGCATGAACTCCGCGGCCAGCACGGAGTGCTGACCGAGCAGCGCCTGAAGCCGCAGCGCCGACTCGGGCGCCGAGCGCGACGCGGCGACGTGAACGTGGCCGGCCTGGACAGCCGGCACCGGCAGGGGCGGCGTGGACCTCGCCGGCCCGGCCGGCAGCGCCACGATCACCGCGAAGCACAGGATCGCGAACCGCCGCCCGTGATGACCAATTCCGCGTAACTGCATGTGCCTCATCGCCCGGCATCTCTTAGGAGTTACCGCCGATTGCGTGCCCGGGCAGATGGGGCCGGTGGGTAGCGTCCGGCCCGCACGACCGCAGGTACCGCAATGGTGCCGGCGGCTGCGTCGGGGGCCGACTCTACGCTGGTCATCGAGGACGGTCGAGTCGACGAGAGGCCCACCCGTGCCGGTCCGCGAGGCCACATTTCCGCACCTGTACAGCGCCGATCCAGGGCCGGACGGAGCGGATTCGCCGTCGGATTTCCGACACCATCCTGCTCTGCGTCAATTGCACCGGCATTCCTATTCGGTGGGAGTGAAAGGCGCCGCCGCACGCAGTACGGTCGGGGCATGCCGGGTGTGGGACAACGCGTCGCCGGGCGTTACCGGATCGCCCGCCCGCTCGGCTCCGGCGGACTGGGCCGGGTCTGGCTCGCCGTGGACGAGATGCTGCACCGCGACGTGGCGATCAAGAAATGCGCGCCGCCGGACGGGCTCGCGCCGGACGAGCGGGAACTGCTGCGAAGCTGGATGCCGATCGAGGCGCGGGCGGCCGGGCGGGTGAGCCATCCCAACGTGATCCGGATCTACGACGTGCTGCCCGGCCGGGGCGAGCCGTGGATCGTCATGGAGTACGTGCCGTCGCGGTCGCTGCTGGAGGTGATCAAGGAGTCCGGCCCGCTCGGCGTGGGCCGGTTGGCCGGCATCGGCCTCGCGCTGCTGGCGGCCCTGGAGGCGGCGCACCGCCTGGGCGTGCTGCACCTCGACGTCAAGCCGAGCAACGTGCTGATCGCCGACGACGGGCGGGTGGTGCTCACCGACTTCGGCCCGGCCGTGACCGGCGAGGCGATCGCCGCGCTGGCCCGCCGCGGCATGATGTTCGGCTCGCCGAACTACGTCTCCCCGGAACGGCTCTTCGACGGCGCCGCCACCGCGCAGGCCGACCTCTGGTCCCTCGGCGCGACGCTCTACCACGCGGTGGAGGGCCGGCCGCCGTACGTCCGGGAGACCTCGGCGGACACCCTGCGGGCGCTGGCCGGCAGCCCGCCGGACCGGATCCGCCTGGCCGGTCCCCTCACGCCCGTCCTCGACGGACTGCTGCGCCGTGATCCCGGCACCCGGATGACGGCGGCCGAGGCCGAGGCCCGGCTGAGCGAGTTGACCGCCGTCTCGTCGCACCCGGCACCCGCCGTACGGCGCGGCCCGGCACCGGGGCCGGCGGCCCGCGGCCTGGTCCGCCGCTCCGGCCG
>NZ_JBEZXZ010000375.1:0-3480 GCF_040638275.1 Actinoplanes sp. NPDC026623
GGTACTGCACGACCCGGGCGCCGCCGGAGGCGCTCAGGCAGCCGCCGCTGCGCACGTTCTGGATCTGGAAGCGCGCGTCCAGGGTGACGAGCCGGATCCGCCACAGCGAGAACGCATCCGCCTGGCACGGACCCTGCACGGCGAGACCGGTGCCGGCGGCGACCCGCAGGCACCTCCGGCTGCCCGCGTTGATCAGCAGGAATCCGTTGATGGCGTCGGTCGGGCCCGGCGGCGGCCCGGCCTCGGCGGCGGCGCCCGGCACCAGCAGCCCGGCGGCGAGCAGAACGGTCACCGCGGTGGACAGGAAACGGCGGCGAACTGACATGACAGTACCTTTCGGACAAGGGCCTCGGTCGCATCGCACGTTATCCGCAGAACCCTTTCCATTCGGTGATATCGGGCGAATCGCCATTCGCGTTTCGGCGCGGGCATTTGCTCTAGGCTGAGCCGCAGCGGCGACAGTGGAGGAAAACAGGGTGTCCGAGGCGGCTCGTTTCGATCAGCGCATTCCGGGATCGCGGTCGGCCACCGATCCGGACCGATTGCTGCCACGAGGCCGCCACGATCTTCCGCGCGAGTTCGTCAGCCGGACCCAGCGCGACCGGCTCATCGACGCGATGGCCCGCACGGTCGCCGAACGCGGCTACGCGAATGCCTCGCTCGGCGATGTCTGCGCGGCCGCCGGAGTGTCCACACGCGCGTTCTATCAGCACTTCGTGGACAAGGAGGCGTGCTTCCTGGCCGCCTTCGACCTGGGTGTCTCGCTGCTGCAGCGCGCCGTGGCGGAGTCCTACGCCCGGCCCGCCGCCTGGCCGCTGCGGATGCACCACGGGCTGGACACCCTGGTCCGGATCCTGGCCGCGGAGCCGGCCTTCGCCTCGCTCGCGGTCGTCGAGGTGCTCGCCGCGGGACCCCGGGCCCGGGCCTGCCGCCGCCGGCTGCTGGACGCCTACACGGTGTTCTTCACCGAGGCGCCGCACCGGGCCGGCACGCCGCCGGTCCCGGCCGGGGTGGTCGACGCCGTCATCGCGGGTGTCTACGGCGTCATCTACGACTTCGTGTCGACGGGCCGGGCCGCGGAGCTGCCCGAGCAGTTGCCGGCCCTGACCTATCTGGTCGTCGTCCCGTTCCTGGGCCCGACGGCCGCGGCGCGCGCCGCCGCCGGTCAGTAGGGTCCGCCCCGCCTGCCGGCGGGACGGACCCGTTGCGCGCGGGTGACGGGCTACTCCGTCGGGGTGGGCTCCGCCGTCGGGGTCGGCTCGTCGGTCGGGGTCGGCTCCACGGTCGGGGTCGGCTCCACGGTCGGGGTCGGCTCCACGGTCGGGGTCGGCTCCACGGTCGGGGTCGGCTCCACGGTCGGGGTCGGCTCCGCCGTCGGGGTATCGGTGGGCTCGGGGGCGGCGGCCGCCGAGACGGTGATCTGCTGGGCCGCGTCGGTCGTGTCGGTGACCGCGTAGCGGGCGGTGAACGTCGCCGAGGTCGAGCCGGTCGGGCAGGTCAGCCCGCCGGTGACCCGGATCGGCAGGGAGACGCCGGCCGAGAAGTCGAGCACCGGCGCGCTCGCCGCGGTGCCGTCGACCCACGGTCCGCTGACCGACGCGGGCCCGTCCGGTGCCACGGTGACCACGCAGGACGCGAGGCCCGAGATCGTGGTTACCACGCCGCCCTTCGGGATCGTCATGGTGCCGACGGAACCGGCCGGGTCGTACTGCAGCGCGATGGTCCAGTCGCCGTTTGTCGAGTTGGAGACCGTGCGGGCGGTGGTGAACAGGACATTGGTGGGGCAGGCCCCGCCGTTGTTCGTGAAGAGCGCCGGGGTCAGCGCCGAGACGACCGGGCCGTCGGCGCTGGTGTTGGCCGGCTCGGCGGGAACCGCGCCGCCGTTCGACGACTGGTTGCAGGTCACCGTGGTGGTGCTGACCTTGAAGACGGCGGTGCTGCCCGCCACCAGCGAGGCGGTGTAGCTGTGCCCGGCCGGGCCGACCGTGGTCGCGGCGGCGGCCTGCGCGGGTCCGGCCTGCAGGGCCGCCAGGCCGGCGCCCGTCAGGACGGCGACGGCGACCAGCGCCGACCGGCGAGCGGTACGGGAACGGGTGCGGACCATCTCGATCTCCCTTGATCGTGTCGAGGTAACGGGCTCAGAAGCATTCGTCCTTGCCCCAGCGCAGCCGCAGGGACAGCCCGGTGAGGTTGAACTCGCCGGCGGTCGTCGCCCAGGCCACCTGCTTCAGGTCGGTGATGACGACCGTGTCGGCCTGCTGGCTGAAGAAGCCCTGGCGGCGCTGTGCGACCTCGGCCGGGTCGTTGACCGGGCCCTTGTCCAGCGTGGACGCGTCCCGGCCGATCTCCATGCCGCGGAAGCTGGCGTTGCCGTCCAGCGCGCTCATGTCGACCACCATGTTCGTGGCGGTCACCGGGTTCTTGCCGGTGCCGGCCCTGATCTTCAGGGTCACCGAGCCGAAGTCGCCGAGGTCGGTGACGACCGACTGACAGAGGTTGGTCAGCTTCGCGGTCTTCATGGCCGAGACCGCGACCGGCTCCGGGGTCTGCGACGGCGGGTCGCTGCCCGGCTCGGTGCGGGCGTCGACCGTGCCGTACTGCACGAAGCCGGTCGCCTCGAGCCGGTCCGCGCCGACCTTGAACTGCTGGCCGGACACGGAGAACGAGGCCGCCAGCGCGCCGTTGGACATCATGGTCAGCACGCCGAGCACCGCGGCGGCGCACAGCCCGAACAGGATCCCGAACCGGCCCCAGCGGGTGCGGCCATAGCTGACGGTTTGATGGGAAGCATGCATCGGATCTCCCCCAGGCAATGATCCAGAAAAGGTGTTTGTTCTGGATTGGAGGCACGCTAACCCCGGTCGCAATGCATCGTCAAGCATTGAAGCCGACGGATGCCTATCGGGCAATGGCGGGCGGTTCGAGCCAGGTTCGCAGCGCCCACCACAGTTTCAGCAGCTCCAGCACGGTCCGGGTGTCCCCCGGCTCGCCCGGTACGACCGGCACGCCGGTGAGCTCGTGCAGGCGGCGCAGCCGGTAGCGGACGGTGTTCGGGTGCACGTGCAGGGCCGTTGCGGTGTGATCCAGGCGCTGACCGTGGTCCAGATAGGCCAGCGCGGTCGACGCCAGCTCCCGGTGGAAGTCGTCGGCGGGCCGCAGCTCGCCGAGGACCGCGCCGCTGTTCAGGCCGGCCAGCAGCGGCTGGGCCGCCAGGGCGAGATCGGCGGCGTGGTCGACCAGCAGGTGCAGGCCACGGCGCGGGGAACGGGCCGCGAGCGGCAGGGCGGCCAGGCAGAGCCCGTACACCGCGGGGAGCTCGCGCAGCGGCCCGGCGGGGGCCGCGACCACCAGCAGGTTCGTGTCGCAGCGGGCCGGCAGCCGGGGCGTGAGCGCGGCCAGCCGGCCGCCGACCGTACCGCTGACCCCGCCCGCGGCCGCCAGCCGGCGGCCCGCCGGACGCAGCCGCGCGGGGTCGCCCAC
>NZ_JBEZXZ010000376.1:0-3476 GCF_040638275.1 Actinoplanes sp. NPDC026623
GCCCGGGCCGCTGCCGGCCCGGGCGTGATAGCCGACGAACAGCACCGCGTCGGTGCCGTCGTCGAGGCCGGCGAGCATGCCCAGCGGCCGGGGCCGGCCGCGCACGAGGCGGGCGCGGCGGTCGAGGTCCTCGGGCAGCAGGTTGCGAAACGACCCGTGCGCGTCGGCTACCAGTACCTCGGCGGCCGGCACGGCCTCCAGAATCCCGGCGACCGCGGCGTTGACCTCGGCGGTCATCCGGATCCGGCCGCGTTCGTAGTCGTAGCCTCCGGGGTTGGTCTCGGTGGGATGCACGATTCCCGAGATCCCCTCCATGTCGGCAGAGATCAGTATCTTCATCGCAGAGCACCATAAACGCCCAATCGGCGCCGCGCCTAGGCTCGGTCCCGCGGATCATCATCGACAGAGATCCACTCATCATCGACAGAGATCCACGCCGGGTCGCCGACGACGACCTTGCACCCAAGCCGGTCTGCCTCGTGGCGACCGGTTGCGAAGTGCAGGCCAAGGCGATCTCACCCCTGACATCGGCTCCCTGACAGCCGGCGTGAGCGCGTATTCCGCATCGTCAAACCTCGGCCTGCGAAATCTGCATCGAGCTGCCGAGCACCGGAAGTGCGATTCGGCGGCGCCCGATCGCGGCGAACCGTCCGCGCCGCACATTCCACCGACCGCGTTGCGACCCATTTCACCCAGCGCATCTCGGCGTTGATGCCGAGGACGGTGAACAACTTGGGCAGCAGCGGACATCGTGGATCGGCCCATTCAACCCCACCGTGCAGGTGTCGAATATGGGCCTGGCGAAAATGGTTCTGTTGGCCCTGAGCCGGCGTTCGCACGGTGACCGTCGCGGACCCGGACATGCCGGGAATGGCCGAGTGTCACCGCGCCCACCGTCTCGCAGTGGCCACCCAAATTCAGGGAAACCCACCGGGACCCGACCGCGGCCGACGCCAAAGACCCGCCCGCGAGTCGGCTGGGGAGGATGGCGGCCGCCGAATCACGAGTCGAAGGGGAGGGCTTCGATCGGGCCGGTCGCGACCGCCCGGGCCGCTGCCAATCCGGCGTCTCCCAGGGCGGGCCCGCCGGGAGCCGGTCGTGGCACGCACCGCGGCGGCGGGATCATGGTTGTCGGCGATGACACCGCCGGTGCCGGTGATGCTGTCCACGGCCGCCGAGGCGATGCCGGAGGTGGCGGAGCCCGCCACGAGGGGTCCACCGTGAGCGATGACAGGCGGGCCGGTGACCGAGATGGTCGTGGTTGCCCGGGTCGGTGCCGGGACCGGTGCCGCCGGGCGCTGCGGCGGCTGGTTCGGCTGCGGTGCGAGACCGGGCCGCGGCGCAGCAGGCACGCGCGGTGCGCAGGACGGCACGGGCGGGATGGCCGCACGCGGCGCGGCAGGTACATGCGATGCGGGCGGGGCGGCCACTCGCGGTGCGCAGGACGGCGCGGGTCTGGTGGCCGCAGGCGGCGGCAGGCACTCGTGCTGCAGAGGGTGACACGGGCGGGCGGGCACTCGCGGTGCAGAGGGTGACGCGGGCGGGGCGGGCACTCGCGGTGCAGCAGGCACTCGTGCTGCGGACGGTGATGCGGGTGGGGTGGCCGCTCGCGGTGCGGTGGGGCACGCCGGCCCGCCCTCGGGAATCGCCGCTGCCAGGGCTGCGGAGCGGCTCATGCGCAGGCGGCGAAGCTTCTCACCATGGCGTTGCTGAAGGCCCCATTTACGATGACGCTCGTGCTCACGACGAAATTCGTCAGCGGCGGCTGAGTAGTTCCGCTTCGCGGTCCGGTCCCGCATCGCCGCCAATTCCGACCTGCCGAACAAAGACAACTGCCCCATGCCTGAATTCTTCCGCAACCCGCGCCGACATGCCCGTGAACGATCATGCCAACCTTATTTCGGCAATAGCGTTCACGGGTCGGCGCGACAATTCAGGTGCGGCGCTATGCGCGTCGAAATAAAGCCTGTCATGCCGCCGGTAAAGCGCGCTGCGGCCCGCGGTTCACCACTGAGTCTTTTTCAACATGGCCCGGGCGGCAGCGCCAGGCGGAGGTCGACCGTCCGGATACCTTTGGCCCGAGGCTCACCATGCGTGAGTGGAGAGGGTGCTCGCAGTGCGGCGAGTCCTGCCGGCCCTTGCCCTGAAGAACGATCACGCCTCGCGGGACAGAATCTCGGAATGTCCGGCCCGCGCCGCGGGGCGCGGGCCGCCATGGTCGGCAGGATCAGTTGTCGCTCGCGGCGAGGCGCCGGTCGAGGTCGGCGAGGCGCCGGTCGGTGCGGGCCAGGTCCTGCCGGCGGCCGAGTCGTTCGTAGACGAACCGGAGGTTGGTCAGGAAGACCCGTTCACGCTCCAGATAGGTGCGGCGGACCACGTCGATCCGGCCGATCATGGCGATCGCCTCCTCGTAGCCGGCCGCCGCCGTGTCGTAGGCACGCCGGCCGGCGAGCGCGGACAGCGCCTGCCCGGCCCGGGCCTCCGCGGCGAGCCAGCGGGCGTGCCGGCCGCCGTCGCCCCGCGTCGCGAGGTCGGCGCGGCCCAGGGCCTGCGCGAACTGGGCGTCCGCCGCTTCCCAGCGCCGCTGCGTGCCGATCAGGCTCAGGCACTGGTCGGCCAGGCCCAGGCCGAGGTGGCCCTTGAGGTCCAGCAGCGCCGCCTGTGCCGGATCCGCGGCCGAGCGCAGCGCGAGTGACCGCCGGTAGTGCTCGGCGGCCTCGCTCAGCCGGCCCGCGCCGTCCGCGCCGGGCTCGCAGCGCACGCCGGCCCGCAGCGCGTCGGCCAGGCCCAGCTCCGTACGGCGGTAGGCCGGGTCGTCCGCCAGCGCCCGCCGGAAATGATCGGCGGCCTCGTCGGCCCGGCCGGCACCCTGTGCGCCGACGGCGTTGCCGAGCATCAGCTGGACCACCGCGGAACGGACCCGGTCCGCGCCGGCCGCGTCGAATTCGCGGCCGGCGCCGAGCAGTGCCCGTTCGGCTTCGGGGAAGTCGCCCAGCGCGTAGTCGCCGAGGCCGCGGAGGAAGGCCACCAGCCCGTCCACATAGTGCACCGTGGCGCCGGCGAGGCGCTCGCCGACGCGGGGATTGCGGTCCGCCACGTCGACGGGCTCGATCAGGGTGATGTCGTGCCGGCCCGCGAACTCCGGCGTCTCGCCGAGGGCCCGGCCGGTCACGAGGACGCCGACGGACAGCGTCGCGGTGTGGCCGTCGACCCGCAGCGCGGGTCGCAGCACGACGTCGGCACCGTGCTCGCGGGCGACCCGGGCAAGCGCGTCGTCGCCGTCACCCGCATACCGGACGTCTCGGACCTGCACCGCCGGGTCGGCCCGCGCCCAGTCGTGCAGCTTGCCGTCGAGCACCCGGTGGACCCGGTCGGGCAGCGCCGCGGGTCCGGCGGGCGCGACCAGCACGACGTTGTAGAGGCCGGCCATCGGTGCCGGGTGCGGCCGGTCGCCGGAGCACAGCGCGCCGAGCGCG
>NZ_JBEZXZ010000377.1:0-3476 GCF_040638275.1 Actinoplanes sp. NPDC026623
GCCGGGCCGGGGCCGCTCGCCGAGTTCGACGGCGTACGGGTCGGCGAGCGGCTGCGGCTGCCCGGTCTCCTCGCGCTCGCGCCCGGGCAGCGGCTGCTGGTCACGGGCGAGAACGGCGCGGGCAAGACGACGCGCTCGCCGCGTACCCCGGGGCGGTGGTCGTGGTGTCGCACGACCGCGACTTCCGGGAACGCTTCGACGGCGACCGGCTGGAGCTGAACGCCGGCGTGATCAGCGGGTGGCGGCCCCGGGCCGGGTGACCCACGGTGCACCCGGCCCGGTCACTCTCGGCATCGTGCACGGTCCCACCGAGAGCCACATCGAGGCCCGCTCCGGCCGCCGGTACTCGGTGGTACGGTATACCGGTACTCGGTGGTACGAGGTACCGGTGACCGGCGAGGAGCCGCGATGGACGACCTGACGGAAATGCTGAAGGGCACCCTGGAGGGCTGCGTGCTCGAGATCATCGGCGGCGAGGAGACCTACGGCTACGCCATCACCCGCCGCCTCAACGAACTCGGCTTCACCGACGTCATCGAGGGGACCGTCTACACCATCCTGCTGCGGCTGGAGCGCAACGGACTCGTCCAGGTGACGAAGCGACCGTCCGAGGTGGGGCCGCCGCGCAAGTTCTACGCGCTCAACGACGCCGGGCGCGAGCACCTTGCCACCTTCTGGAGGAAGTGGCGGTACGTCTCGACACGCATCGACAGCCTCAGGGAGGGCGGGAGATGAGCTTCTGGGAAACCATCACGGGCAGCGATCTCACCAGGGAATGGAAGGCGTTCGAGGCCCGGGCGGCGGCACTGCCGGCCGGATACCTGGCCGCCTGGGAACAGATCAAGGGCAACCTCCACCCGTACGGGGGCTTCACCGGCCGGGACCTGATGCCCATCCTCGACGCCGCCCTGGGGCTGCTCGAAGAGGCGACGGCGGACGGGCTGAGCATCGACGAGGTGCTCGGCGACGACATCCCCGGCTTCTGCGCGGCGCTGGCCGGCGGCGCCGGGGCCCGCACCTACCGCGACCGGTGGCGCGCGCAGTTGAACAGCAACGTCGCCAAAAGACTGGGCCGGCTGGGAGGCTGACATGGGCATCCAGGACATCATCGAGGGCAAGCGGCAGTGGCGGGCGCACGTGGCCCGGGTCAAGGCGCTCCCGCCGGACTACCGGATCGTCTATCAGGAGATGCAGCGGTACTTCTTCAAGGTCGGCCCGGTCGACCTGCACGAGGGTCGCCTGCTCTCCGGGCTCCTCGACTTCTTCGAGGAGGGCGCCGCGTCCGGCAAGGGGGTGCTGGAACTCGTCGGCACCGACGTCGCCGCCTTCTCCGACGACCTGATCAAGGA
This sequence comes from Actinoplanes sp. NPDC026623, assembly GCF_040638275.1. NCBI lineage: Bacteria > Bacillati > Actinomycetota > Actinomycetes > Micromonosporales > Micromonosporaceae > Actinoplanes > Actinoplanes sp. NPDC026623. Next base: position 1,350 of record NZ_JBEZXZ010000377.1, read on the forward strand.
CTCCCGCACCTATGCGGACCTCTATCAGGAGTCGCTCGGCGGCACGGACGACAGGTAGACGCGCGCCGGTCCCGGTTCCCCGGGACCGGCGCTGTCGTCACACCGCCGTCAGGTTCCGCACTGCGTGGTGGTCCACTTGAAGCTGGCGATGTTGTTGTTCGTCTTCTGGTACAGGCCGTCGGTCGGGCCCCAGGTGAAGTAGTAGTTGTCCAGATTGTCCCAGTAGTCCCCCGGGGCGATGCAGGCCCACGCGCCGACCCGGTTCGGGTGGACGTACAGGTTGGCGTAGTTGCCGTGCGCGCTGTTGTTCTGCACCGATGAGGCCCGGTTGCGGAAGCCGCCGCAGTTGTCCTCCCAGTTGTTGTCCGAATTGAACCAGCGGCAGCTGGCGCCGCCCGCGTACGCCAGGTCCCAGGCGTAGAAGTAGCCGTCGCCGAGCAGCTTGGCGCCGGTCTGTGCCTGCGCCGGGGCCTGCGGGGCGGGTGCCTGCGCCTGTGCCGCGGCCGGCAGGCCGACCAGCAGCATGGCCGCGACGGCCGCGGCGGCCATCAGGCCGTGGATTCTCCTCATGTGATCCTCCCAGATCGATGGTGGTGCACCGCGGCGGATCGCCGCGGAGTCGTGGGGCCCGGTCAGCCCGCCAGGACGATGGCGTGGGCACCGGGCAGGGCGCCGCGTTGCAGCCGTCGCCGGTCGGCGATCTCGGCGGCGTACCGGTCGTCGACCACCCGGGCGTACCGCCGGTCGAGGTCGGCCGCCGTGGCGGACAGGCCGGTCCGGTCGGCGCAGGTCGCCTCCGCGACCGCCAGCGCGATCTCCTGCGCTCGCGGCATCGGCGGGTCCGCCGACAGCACCGCGTAGCGGGCCTGGGCCGGCTCGTCGTACCGGTGGCCGGCGCGGGCCATGCACCTGCTCCAGGCGGCGGCCGCGCGCCGGTACCGGGCGTCGCCGAGCACCAGGTGGACGCGGAGGCCGGGCAGGTTCTCGGTCACCCGCTCGGCCCGGTACCAGGCCGGCAGGTCGCCGTAGAGCCCGCGTTCCGCCTCCGAGGTGCAGCTGCTCGCGCTGCGCCGGGTGGTAACCCCGGACGGGAGCACGGCGGTCACGTCGGTATCCGCGCCGGCCACGCCGTTGAGCGCGAACAACTCGGCCGCGCGGTCCGCCGGCGCCAGGGCGTCCAGGCGCTTCGTGTTCGGCTCGGCCCGGGCGGCGGCGTCGCGCCGGCGCTGCAGATCGGCGCCGTATCCGTGCCTGCGCGCCCAGCCGGCGTCGTCGACGACGTACGGGAAGTCCCGGTACTGCGGCCGAGCGGGGCGCGGGGCCACCAGGTAGTCGAAGCCGCGCCGCCGCATGCAGTCGCGGATCAGGAGCAGTTCGGCCCGATCCAGCAGCGCGGACTCCGCCGCGGTGAGCTCGGGTACGCCCGCCGGCGGTGCGGCGGCCAGGGGCTGCTGCCGGCCGTCCGAGTGGCAGCCGGTGGCCAGCAGCGCCGCGACCACCGCGACCGCAGCCGCCCGCCCTGCCCGCCGCCGGACACCCGGCGGCGAGAACGCCGCCCGGCTCGTTGACGGTCCGTGCGGTTGTCGCGGTCCCTGCCCAGCGGGATTCATGCGGAATCTCCTTCGATCCGTGTGAGGTGCCTTCCGGACGCCGGACCAGCGTCATCGGCGCCGGAAGCGCGGCGGAAGAGCCGCCCGGCGGTCGCGAACAATTCCGGACGTTCGCGCAGGTCAGGGAATTGTTCGGGGCGGTCGCCGAACAATCGGCGGTGCGGGACATTGGCCGACATCCGACTGACCCGCCGGGCGGATGGCCGCCGGCGGCCATCATGGAAGGCGCTCGATACCTGCCCGGGGGAGGCGGCATGGACGGCGCGTGGCACCACCGGCTCGGCCGGGCCAGGTGGACGATCGGGATCTGCACCGTGGCGGCCGTCGTGGCGACCGCGGCCCTGCTGGTGACGGACGGGTCCGGCGGAACACCACCGGACGCCGCACCCCGGCCGGAAACATCAGCCACGCAGCCACCCGCGTGCACCGCCTGGGCGAGCTGGTGGAGATATCCGGCAATCTGGTCACCGTCCAGGCCGGAATGCCGCTGCACCGGCTGAACCGGATCCTGGCGGAG
>NZ_JBEZXZ010000378.1:0-1622 GCF_040638275.1 Actinoplanes sp. NPDC026623
ATTCTCCGGGTGGTAGGGGTGGTGGTTGTTTGCTGTGAATCACACAGTGGACGCGTCGAGCAAAAAGTTTAGTGTAGTTAAGCCCTCGGCCTATTAGTACCGGTCGACTGAACCTATTACTAGGCTTACATCTCCGGCCTATCAACCCAGTAGTCTAGCTGGGAGCCTTACCCACTCAAGGTGGTGGGATACCTCATCTCGAAGCAGGCTTCCCGCTTAGATGCTTTCAGCGGTTATCCCTTCCGAACGTAGCCAACCAGCCGTGCCCCTGGCGGGACAACTGGCACACCAGAGGTTCGTCCGTCCCGGTCCTCTCGTACTAGGGACAGCCCTTCTCAAGTATCCAACGCGCACGGCGGATAGGGACCGAACTGTCTCACGACGTTCTAAACCCAGCTCGCGTACCGCTTTAATGGGCGAACAGCCCAACCCTTGGGACCTGCTACAGCCCCAGGATGCGACGAGCCGACATCGAGGTGCCAAACCATCCCGTCGATATGGACTCTTGGGGAAGATCAGCCTGTTATCCCCGGGGTACCTTTTATCCGTTGAGCGACACCGCTTCCACACGCAAGTGCCGGATCACTAGTCCCGACTTTCGTCCCTGCTCGACCTGTCAGTCTCACAGTCAAGCTCCCTTGTGTACTTACACTCAACACCTGATTGCCAACCAGGCTGAGGGAACCTTTGGGCGCCTCCGTTACCTTTTAGGAGGCAACCGCCCCAGTTAAACTACCCACCAGACACTGTCCCTCGACCCGATCAGGGCCGCAAGTTAGATACCCAAATCCAACAGAGTGGTATTTCAAGATTGCCTCCACCCGAACTGGCGTCCGAGCTTCACAGGCTCCCACCTATCCTACACAATTACATTCGGATACCAATGTCAAGCTATAGTAAAGGTCCCGGGGTCTTTCCGTCCTGCCGCGCGTAACGAGCATCTTTACTCGTACTGCAATTTCGCCGGGCCTGTGGTTGAGACAGTGGGGAAGTCGTTACGCCATTCGTGCAGGTCGGAACTTACCCGACAAGGAATTTCGCTACCTTAGGATGGTTATAGTTACCACCGCCGTTTACTGGCGCTTAAGTTCTCCGCCTCGCCCTTGCAGGCTAACAGGTCCCCTTAACGTTCCAGCACCGGGCAGGCGTCAGTCCATATACATCGTCTTACGACTTGGCATGGACCTGTGTTTTTAGTAAACAGTCGCTTCCCCCTGCTCTCTGCGGCCATACCACGCTCCACCCGCAAGGGGCTTCACGCGTCCGGCCCCCCTTCTCCCTAAGTTACGGGGGCAATTTGCCGAGTTCCTTAACCACAGTTCGCCCGTCGCCTCGGTATTCTCTACCTGACCACCTGTGTCGGTTTGGGGTACGGGCCGCTCGGAACATCGCTAGAGGCTTTTCTCGGCAGCATAGGATCACTGACTTCACCTGAATCGGCTCGGCATCACGTCTCAGCCTATATGTGTCACGGATTTGCCTATGACACGGCCTACACGCTTACCCCGGCACAACCACCGGCCGGGCTCAGCTACCTTCCTGCGTCACCCCATCGCTAAACTACTACCCACCAGGATCCCAGACTCACAACCCTTGACCCGAAGGTCGCCGGCCGCTCGCAT
>NZ_JBEZXZ010000378.1:1717-3464 GCF_040638275.1 Actinoplanes sp. NPDC026623
CGGGCTCAGCTACCTTCCTGCGTCACCCCATCGCTAAACTACTACCCACCAGGATCCCAGACTCACAACCCTTGACCCGAAGGTCGCCGGCCGCTCGCGTGGTTAGCATAATGAGGTTCGTCTTGGGCGCTCCTTTGCGGGTACGGGAATATCAACCCGTTATCCATCGACTACGCCTCTCGGCCTCGCCTTAGGCCCCGACTCACCCAGGGCGGATTAGCCTGGCCCTGGAACCCTTGGTCATCCGGCGGAAGGGTTTCTCACCCTTCATTCGCTACTCATGCCTGCATTCTCACTCGTGTAGCGTCCACGGCTGGATCACTCCGCCGCTTCACCCGCCACACGACGCTCCCCTACCCATCCACACACCTGCACCCCAACCCGAAGATTGGAGCGGGGTTAATATGTGAATGCCACAGCTTCGGCGGTGTGCTTGAGCCCCGCTACATTGTCGGCGCGGAACCACTTGACCAGTGAGCTATTACGCACTCTTTAAAGGATGGCTGCTTCTAAGCCAACCTCCTGGTTGTCTATGCGACCCCACATCCTTTTCCACTTAGCACACGCTTAGGGGCCTTAGCTGGTGATCTGGGCTGTTTCCCTCTCGACTACGAAGCTTATCCCCCGCAGTCTCACTGCCGCGCTCTCACTTACCGGCATTCGGAGTTTGGCTGATTTCGGTAAGCTTGTAGGCCCCCTAGACCATCCAGTGCTCTACCTCCGGCAAGAAACACGCGACGCTGCACCTAAATGCATTTCGGGGAGAACCAGCTATCACGGAGTTTGATTGGCCTTTCACCCCTAACCACAGGTCATCCCCCAACTTTTCAACGTTGGTGGGTTCGGTCCTCCACGCAGTCTTACCCACGCTTCAACCTGCCCATGGCTAGATCACTCCGCTTCGGGTCTAGAACATGCGACTCAGACGCCCTATTCAGACTCGCTTTCGCTACGGCTGCCCCACACGGGTTAACCTCGCCACATGCCACTAACTCGCAGGCTCATTCTTCAAAAGGCACGCCATCACCCCGAAAGGCTCTGACGGATTGTAGGCGAACGGTTTCAGGTACTATTTCACTCCCCTCCCGGGGTACTTTTCACCATTCCCTCACGGTACTTGTCCGCTATCGGTCACCAGGAAGTATTCAGCCTTACCAGGTGGTCCTGGCAGATTCACGGCAGATTACAGGAGTCCGCCGCTACTCGGGAACACCACAAGAAGGTCACACATTTTCGTCTACCGGGCTCTCACCGTCTACGGCCGACTTTCCCACGTCGTTCGACTAACATGCAACTTTATAACTTCTCACCACACTGTCAGATGCGATAAGTGGGTCCCACAACCCCGGACACGTAACCCCTGACAGGTATCACACGTGCCTGGTTTAGGCTAGATCCGCTTTCGCTCGCCACTACTCACGGAATCACTGTTGTTTTCTCTTCCTACGGGTACTGAGATGTTTCACTTCCCCGCGTTCCCTCCACACACCCTATGAATTCAGGTGCGGGTAACACGACATGACTCGTGCTAGGTTTCCCCATTCGGACACCCTGGGATCACAGCTTGGTTGACAGCTCCCCCAGGCCTATCGCGGCCTCCCACGTCCTTCATCGGCTCCTGGTGCCAAGGCATCCACCGTTCGCCCTTGACAACTTAACCTACAGAAAACAAGATGCTCGCGTCCACTGTGCAATTCTCAACCAACAACCAACCCACAACCCCATCCAGAAAACACCAACACCACCA
>NZ_JBEZXZ010000379.1:0-3429 GCF_040638275.1 Actinoplanes sp. NPDC026623
GTAGAAACGAACCACCAGCAGTTCGTGGGCACCCCCGGCCCCACCCGTCCACCGCAAGCAAAATGCCACCCACAAACCGCAAGCAAAACGCCACCCACAAACCGCAAGCAAAACGCCACCCACAAACCGCAAGCAAAATGCCCACTCACAAACCGCATGCGCACACGCGACACGCCCGGCCGGCAGGCGGTTATGTCCGACCTGAGCCCTGCTCGCACCCAGCACCCCCCATCTGAGGGTCCACAAGCTGTAGGCCCATGCACTACGGTCGGTTGATCACGAAAGCGGCGAAGGGAGCCCGGTTGACCCCCTCCGATCCGCAGTCGCAGGCCCTGCGGGCACTGCACGCGGTAACCAAGCGCGTGCACGCCAGCCTGGACCTGACCGAGACCCTCGACGCAGTAGCCTGCGGCGTGGTCGAGGCCGCCGGCTTCGGCCTGGCCGCCGTCAACCTGGCCGAGCCGAACGGCGACCTGACCACCGTCGCGGTAGCGGGCAGCGACGAGGTCCGCAAGGAGTTGCTCGGCATGAGCGGCTCCGCGGAGAACTGGCGTGAGCTCTTCCGCCGCGCCGAGCGCTGGGGCTCGCTCTACTTCGTCGACCACCGCCTCGGCGTCCCCGAGTCACTGTACGTCTGGGTGCCCGACATCGAGGCCAGCGACGACCCGGAGCGCTGGCACCCGCTGGACTGCCTCTTCGCCCCGCTGACCGCGCCGTCGGGGGAGTGGCTCGGCGTGCTCAGCGTCGATCTCCCGGTCGACGGGCGCCGCCCCGGGCCGCAGCAGCAGGAGATCCTGGCGTTCTTCGCCGAGCATGCCGCCATCGCCATCCAGCATGCCCGCCTGCACTCGCGGCTGGAGCGTAGCCAGGCCGAGGCCGAGTATGCGGCCACCCACGACAGTCTGACCGGCCTGGCCAACCGTACCCTGCTCATGTCCCGCATCGACGCGCTGCCGGGCCTTCCCGCGCGGCAGGCCGGGGTGCTGGTCGTCGACCTTGACGGCTTCAAGAAGGTCAATGATGCGGCCGGGCACGAGGCCGGCGACGAGGTGCTGCGGATCGTCGCCCAGCGCCTGCGCCAGCACCTGCCCGGAGCCGCCGTGCTGGCCCGCACCGGCGGGGACGAGTTCGTCGCGGTGCTGACCGGCGACGATCTCGGCGCCGTCCTGCCGGACACCGCGCGGCGGCTGCGGGCGGCGATCGCCGAGCCGATCTGCGGCGACACCGGCGTCTACCGCGTCGGTGCCAGCATCGGTTACGCCATCGGGCGGCCCGGCGAGGACTTCTCCCGGCTGGTCGCGACCGCGGACGCGGCGATGTACGCCGAGAAGCGTAGTTCTAACGCCCCGGTGCCGTGATCCGCAGGTCGGCGGTGATCCGCTCCGCCGCCGCCAGCAGGGGCGGGAGCAGCTTGGCCCGCATCACCGCGACGGAGGTGCGGCTGGCGTGCACGGAGACGTTCACGGCGGCGCTGACCGATCCCGAGCGGTCGCGCAGCGGCGCCGCCATCGACCGTAGGCCCTCCTCGAGCTCCTGGTCCACGATCGCGTAGCCCTGCTCGCGGACCCGCTCGAGCTCGTCGCCGAGCGCCGTCACCGACGTGATGGTGCGGTCGGTGAGCCGCTCGAGCCGCACCCGTTCGAGGTACGCGCCGACCTGGTCGCCGGGCAGGTTGGCGATCAGCACGCGGCCCATGGACGTCGCGTACGCCGGGAACCGCGTGCCCACGTTGATCGCCACCGTCATGATCCGCCGGGTGGGCACCCGGGCCACGTAGACGATGTCGTCGCCGTCGAGCACCGACACCGACGACGACTCGTGCACCTCCGCGACGAGCCGTTCCAGGTGCGGCAGGGCCACCTCGGGCAGCGACAGGCTGGACAGGAACGAGTAGCCGAGCTCGAGCACGCGCGGCGTCAGCGAGAACAGCCGCCCGTCGGTGCGTACGTATCCGAGGTCGGTGAGGGTGAGCAGGAAGCGCCGGGCGGCGGCCCGGGTGAGGTCGCAGATCCGGGCGACCTCGCTGAGGGTGAGCTCGCAGTGGTGGGCGTCGAAGGCCCGGATGACGGCGAGCCCGCGCTCGAGCGACTGCACGTAGTGCGGCTCGCGGACCTGGTCAGTCATTGGCTGCACCATAGCGTCACGCTGGGGCTTCGTCGTCGGCGAGGGCGGCCTGGGCGATCTTGAAGGCGGCGTTGGCGGCGGGCACCCCGGCGTAGACGGCGGTGTGCAGCAGCACCTCGCCGATCTCGGCGGGCGTCAGCCCGTTGCGCCGGGCGGCGCGCACGTGCATGGCCAGTTCCTCGTGGCAGTGCAGCGCGGTGAGCACGGCCAGGGTCACGCAGCTGCGGGTGCGCCGGTCCAGCCCGTCGCCGGCCCAGACCGTGCCCCACGCGTACCGGGTGATGAAGTCCTGGAACGCCGCGGTGAAGTCGGTGGTCGCGGCGATCGCGCGGTCGACGTGCGCGTCGCCGAGCACCTCGCGCCGCACCGCCAGGCCCGCTTCAAGATCGTCCATCCAGCGCCTCCAGGATCAGTCGGTTCGCGGTCGCGGGCTGTTCGAAGCTGGCCAGGTGCGCGGCGCCGGCCAGCACCTGGAGGCGGGCGCCGGGCACGGCCGCGGCGATGGCCGCGCCGTGCTCGGGCGGCGTCGCCGGATCGTCGGCGCCGGCGACCACCAGCGTGGGTGCGCGGATGCTCGACAGGTCGGCGCGCAGATCCATGTCCTCGACGGCGGCGCAGGCCCCGGCGTACCCGATGGCCGGGGTGGCCGCGACCATGTCCCGCAGCGTGGCGACGGCCGCGGGGTGCGCCGCCGCGTAGCCGGCGGTCACCCACCGGGCGACGATCGCGCCGGCGACCGCGGCGGTGCCCTCGGCCCGGACCAGCTCGGCGCGCTCGGCCCAGGCCGACCTCGGCCCGAGCAGGGCGGAGGTGCAGAACAGGACGAGCCGGTCGACCCGCTCGGCGGCGTGCGCGGCGAGCCACATGGCGGTCATGCCGCCGAGCGACAGCCCGCAGACGTGGGCCCGCGCGACGCCGAGGCGGTCCAGCAGGCCGAGCGCGTCCCGCCCGAGATCGGCAAGGGCATAACGGCCCGGGGGTACGGGTGAGCGGCCGTGCCCGCGGGCGTCGTACCGGATGACCCGGAACGGCCCGGCCAGCGCGGGGATCTGCGGCTCCCACATGGACAGGTCGGCGCCGAGCGAGTTGATCAGCAGGAGCGCGGGGGCGTCCGGGGGCCCGTCCTCGCGGTGATGGACCGCCACGGCCGCGCTCATCGTGACGCCGCCCGCAGCGCGCGGTCGATCAGGGCGCCGGCGTCGCCGACGTAGCCGGCCGGGTCGAGCAGCGCGGCCAGCCGGGCCGGGTCCAGGTGGGCGGTGATCGCCGGGTCCCGGGCCAGGTCGCCGCGGGTGGCCGCGTCGC
>NZ_JBEZXZ010000380.1:0-3357 GCF_040638275.1 Actinoplanes sp. NPDC026623
GACGCTCGGCGCGGGCGCGGCGCTGCTCCCCGCCGACCTCGGCGAGGACATCATGCTCGGCGACGCGGGCGCCAACGCGCTCGGCGCGCTGCTCGGCGTCGCCCTGGCCGCCCGGACCGGGCCGGCCGGGCGCGCCGTCGCCCTGACCGTGCTGGCCGGGCTCACCGCCGCCAGCGAGAAGGTCAGCTTCACCAAGGTCATCCAGGACACGCCGTGGCTGCGCGAGCTCGACGCGCTCGGCCGCCGGCCGCCGGAATGACGGGCACGCCGGACCAGGACCTCGCCGGACTCGCGAAGCCCGCGCGGCGCTCCGGCGCCGGGCGCATCGCCGGCGCGGCCGCGCTCATCGCGGTGCTGACCGTGCTCGCCCGGATCGCGGGCTTCGGCCGCACGGTCGTCTTCGTCAGCACGGTCGAGCCCAACACCCTCAGCGACCTCTACACCGCCGCCAACACGGTCCCGAACATCGTCTTCGAGCTCGTCGCCGGCGGCGCGCTGGCCAGCCTGGTGGTGCCGCTGCTGGCGGGCGCGGTGGCCGCGGGGGACCGCGACCGGGTCAACGGCGTCACGTCCGCGCTGCTGACCTGGACGCTGCTGCTGCTGGTGCCGCTGGCGATCCTGGTGGCGCTGTTCGCCGGGCACATCATCGGGCTGATGTCGACGATGCCGCCGGGCGCGCCCGAGGTCGGCGCCCGGATGCTGCGGGTCTTCGCGCCCCAGCTGCCCCTGTACGGGATCGGCATCGTGCTCGCCGGGGTGCTGCAGGCGCACCACCGCTTCGCCTGGCCGGTCATCGCGCCGCTGCTGTCCAGCGTCACGGTGATGCTCGCCTACCTGACGTACGCGCTTGTCGACGGGCGGGGCAGCGACCTGGCCGGGCTGAGCCCCGGCGGCGAGGCCGCCCTGTCGGTGGGCACCACGCTCGGTGTGGTCGTGCTCAGCCTGTGCCTGCTGATCCCGCTGCGCGGCCTGCGGCTGCGGCTGCGCCCCGCGCTGCGCTTCCCGGGCGGCGCGGGCCGCCAGGTGGTCCGGCTCGGCTGGGCGGGCGCGGTCACCGTCGGCTCCCAGCAGCTCATGGTCGTCGTGGTGCTGCTCCTGGCGGCGGGCCGGGGCGACCTCACCACCTTCAACCTGGCGCAGGCGCTGTACCTGCTGCCGTGGGCGGTGCTCGCCGTGCCGCTGGCGACTGCCGCATATCCGACATTGGTCGCGACCGCGGAGCGCGGCGACGAGGGCGGCTACCGCGACGCCCTGGCCGGGACCGCCCGGACGGTGGCGCTGCTGGCCTGCCTCGGCGCCGCGGCGCTGTTCGCGGTCGCCGCTCCGGTGGCGACGCTGCTCGGCACGCCGCGGGCCGCGCCGGGCATCGCCGGGTTCGCGCCCGGCCTGCTCGGGTTCGCGCTGTTCGCGCTGCTCTCGCGGGCCCTTTATGCGCGCGGGGCGACCGCGTCGGCCGCGGCGGCGACCGCGGTGGGCTGGGCGGTGGCCGCGGCCGCCGCCCTGGTGCTGGTGCGCGCCCTGCCCGGCGTCGAGAAGGTGCTGTCACTGAGCCTGGCCAACAGCGTGGGCATGCTCACCCTGGGTGTGTTGCTGATCGCAGCCGTACGCCGCCGCGCCGGTGCCGCGGCGCTCGCGGGGCTGCCGCGCGCGATCCTCGTGGGTATCGTTGCGGCGGTCGTCGCGGGGCTCGCGGGCTGGGGCGCCGTCGAGGGTGCCGGGCAGGTTTTCGGCTCGACCCCGGCAGGTTGGACGAGCGTGCTCTCGGGCATGCTGGGCGGTGTCGTGGTGGTGGTCGTCTTCCTGGCGGTGACCTACCCGCTGGACCGCCACGACCTGCGGCCCCTGGTCGCCAAGGCGATGACGCGGATCCGCCGGAGTTCGGCGCCGGACGGGAAGGACGCAACGTGACCGACACAGCGCAGCCGTGGCACGGCTCCGTGGCGCTGGTGCTGGGCTCCAGCACCGGCGGCGTCGGTCAGCACGTGGCCTCGCTGGTCCGCGGCCTGCTCGCCGCCGGCTGCCGGGTCCTGGTCTGCGGCCCGTCCGCCACCGACGAGTTGTTCGGCTTCACCGCCGCCGGCGCCGAATTCGCACCCGTGCAGATCCCGGCGAACCCCGGCCCGCAGGACTCCAGCTCGGTCCGGGCGCTGCGCCGGGCCCTCGTGGGCCGCGACGTCGACGTCGTGCACGCGCACGGCCTGCGTGCCGCGTTCGTGGCCTCGCTCGCCCGTCCCGCCCCGCCGCTGGTGGTCACCTGGCACAACGCGGTGCTCGCCCGCGGCCTGCGCGGCCAGGCCTCCGCGCTGGTCGAGCGGCTGGTGGCCCGCGCGGCCACGCTCACCCTCGGCGCCTCCGACGACCTGGTCCAGCGCGCCGTGTCGCTGGGCGCCCGCGCCGCCCGCCTCGGCGCCGTCGCCGCGCCCACCCTGCCCGCGCCCAAGCGCACCCGGGCCGCCGTGCGCGCCGAGTTCCGGGTGCCGCCGGGCACCCCGCTGATCCTCTCCGTCGGCCGGCTGCACCCGCAGAAGCGCTACGACCTGCTGCTCGAGGCCGCCGCCCGCTGGCGTGCCCTCAAGCCCGCGCCCGTGGTGGTGGTGGCGGGCTCCGGGCCCAGCTACATGGTGCTGGCCCAGCGCGCGTCGGAGCTGCGCGCGAAGTTCTACCTGCTCGGGCACCGCCAGGACGTGCCCGACCTGCTGGCCGGCGCCGACCTGGCCGTGATCAGCAGTGACTGGGAGGCCCGGCAGCTGTTCGCCCAGGAGGCGCTGCGCGCCGGCGTGCCGCTGGTCAGCACGGCGGTCGGCGGGCTGCCCGGGCTGGTCGGCGACGCCGCGCTGCTGATCCCGCCGGGCCGCGTCGACGCGCTCGACGACGCCGTCCGCAGCTTGCTCGCCGACCCGGAGCGGCTGGCCGACTACGCCGCCCGCGGGCCCCGGCGGGCCGCGACCTGGCCGACCGAGGCGGACACCGTCGCGGACGTGCTCGCCGCGTACTCGTCGGTGACCTCCACCGCCCGGGCGGGACAGGGATGAGCGAGGCGGAACCCGCCCGCACCAGCCCGGAGGCCTCCGCGGCCGGAGCCGGGCGGGGCGGTGCCGCGCGGTGGCGCCCGCAGCGGTGGGCCGGCCGGGCCTGGCGCAGCCTGCGCCGCGGGCCGCGCCCCGACTCCGCCCCGCCGTCGCGCAGGCGCGGCGGCCGGACCTGGCTGCCCTACCTGCTGATCGTGCTCGCCGCCGGCGCCAGCATCGCCGGCCTGGCCGTGGGGCCCCGCCCCGGGCGGGGGCCGGGGGCCCGCGGGGAGGGAGGGAAAGGCGGCCGGGGCGGGCCACCCGGGGTCCGCCGCGAACCCCCGCGCAC
>NZ_JBEZXZ010000381.1:0-3212 GCF_040638275.1 Actinoplanes sp. NPDC026623
GCGGCGCTGCGGGCCAGGCTGGCCGCGGTGGCCGCCGCGGTCGGGGCGCGGCCCCGGCCCCGGGTGGCGATCGTCGAGTGGGTCGAGCCGCCGTTCACGGCGGGGCACTGGGTGCCTGACCTGGTGACGGCCGCCGGCGGCACCCCGGTCGCGGCCCGCCCGGGTGCCCGGTCGGTGGAGACGACCTGGGCCGAGCTGGCCGCGGCCGAGCCCGAGATCGTCCTGGTCACGCCCTGCGGATTCCACCTGGACGGCGCCGCCGGGCAGGCCGCCTCGGTCGTCCGGCACTTCCCGGGCGCCCAGGTCTGGGCGATCGACGGGGATGCCCTGGTGGTCCGCCCCGGCCCCCGCCTGATCGACGGGGTCGAGGCGATCGCGTCGATCCTGCACCCGGACGCGGTCCCGCCCGCCCCGCCGGGCGCGATCGCCCGGATCGCCTAGAGGCCGGCACGCGCGGGGTCGTAGCTCCCGGTATCACGCCAGACCAGCCGGCCGGGCCGTCGACGGGCTGGTGGATCACCGAAGGCGGCCCGTCTCAGGCGCCGACCGGGGCCGGCTGGGGGTGCCGGCGGGGGCGGGTGACCTCGCGGCGGGCGACCACGTCGGCGCGGGCCTGCGCGAAGCGGCGCTGCTGCTCGGTCTCCCAGAGCCAGATCACGTCCCGGCCGAAGGACCAGACCAGCGAGATCAGGGCGCCGCCCACGGCGGCGAAGGCCAGCGCGTCCGGCAGCAGGCTCGCGGTCGCGACCACCAGCACCACGCCCTGGACCGCGGCGACGACCTTGCGGGAGAACTTCGGCGGCAGCGCGGCGTTCATCCACGGCAGGGCCCACGAGGCCGCGACGAAGACGTAGCGGAAGGCGCCGATCGCGATTGTCCACCAGCCGAACGTGCCGGCCACGAAGACGCTCATCACCAGGATGAGGAAGGCGTCGACCTCCATGTCGAAGCGGGCGCCCAGCGCGGACGTCGAGTTGGTCCGGCGGGCCACCTGGCCGTCCACCCCGTCCAGGGCCAGCGCCACGCCGATCAGCGTCACCAGCAGGGGCAGCGGCACCGGCGTCGCGAAGGAGGTCACGGCCTGGGCGGTCACGCCGGCGACCAGGGTCGCGCGGCCCAGGGTCACGGCGTTAGCGGGCCCGAGGGCACGCATCCCGGTGCGGCGCAGTCCGGCGCCGAGCGCCACGGTCAGGACCACGGCGTACGCCGTGCCGGCCAGCCAGCCGGCGGCGCTGAGCCCGGTCGTGGCGGCGAGCGCCGTCAGCAGGGTCAGCTGCGCGGCCAGGCCGACGATCGGTCCACGGCTCTCGCGAGCCGTCATCGTGGCGATACTGATAGTCACCGTGCCTCCGGGTGGGCAAGATCGAGTTGCCGCGTATGGTTGCCGCTTGTCGTCACTGAACACGCTTGATCCGCGCGTTCGGTTCACCTCGGAGGGGAAATACCGATGACGGGTGACGCCCGTGCGTTCTGGCTCGCCGCGCCCGGCCTCGGCGAGATCCGCCCGATCACGGTCGGTGAGCCCGGTCCCGGCGAGGTTCTGGTCCGGACCCTGCACTCGGGTGTGAGCCGCGGCACGGAGACCCTCGTGTTCCGCGGCGGGGTGCCGCAGAGCCAGCACGAGGCGATGCGGGCGCCCTTCCAGGAGGGCGACTTCCCGACGCCGGTGAAGTACGGCTACCTCAACGTCGGCACGGTCGAGCAGGGCCCGCCCGAGCTGCTCGGGCGCACGGTCTTCTCCCTGTACCCGCACCAGACCCGCTTCGTCGTGCCGGTCGGCGCGGTCACCGTGATCCCCGACCGCGTTCCCGCCGGCCGGGCGGTGCTGGCCGGCACCGTGGAGACCGCCGTCAACGCGCTGTGGGACGCCGCGCCGCTGGTCGGCGACCGGATCGCCGTGGTCGGCGCGGGCATGGTCGGCGCGAGCGTCGCCGCCGTGCTGGCCCGCTTCCCGGGCGCTAAGGTGCAGCTCGTGGACGCCGACCCGGCCCGGGCCACCGTCGCGGCGGCGCTCGGGGTCGGCTTCGCGCTGCCGCCGGACGCGGCCGGCGACTGCGACCTGGTCGTGCACGCCAGCGCCACCTCGGCCGGGCTGACCCGGTCCCTCGAGCTGCTGGCGCCGGAGGCCACCGTCATCGAGCTCAGCTGGTACGGCGACCGCGAGGTCAGCGTGCCGCTCGGCGAGTTCTTCCACTCCCGCCGCCTGGTGGTCAAGAGCAGCCAGGTGGGCGGGATCGCCCCGGCGCGGCGCGGGCGCCGCAGCTACGCCGACCGGCTCGCGATCGCCCTGGATCTGCTCGCCGACCCCATCTTCGACGCCCTGATCACCGGGGAGTCGGACTTCGCGCAGCTGCCGGAGGTCATGCCCCGGCTCACCGACGGCTCGCTGCCCGCACTGTGTCATCTGATCAACTACCCGGCAGGAGAGTGAATGTTCAGCGTCACCGTCCGTGACCACATCATGATCGCGCACAGCTTCTCGGGTGAGGTCTTCGGACCCGCCCAGAAGCTGCACGGCGCCACGTTCGTGGTCGACGCCACGTTCAAGCGGCCCGAACTGGACGCGGACAACATCGTCGTCGACATCGGCCGGGCGAGCGAGGAGCTGCACACCATCTGCGGCACGCTCAGTTACCGCAACCTGGACGACGAGCCCGGCTTCGCCGGGCAGAACACCTCGACGGAGTTCCTCGCCAAGGTGATCGCCGACCGGCTCGCCGGCAAGGCGGAGTCGGGCGACCTGGGCGTGGGCGCGCGCGGCCTGACCGGCATCGCGGTCACGCTGCACGAGTCGCACATCGCCTGGGCGAGCTACGAGCGGAACCTGTGACCGAAGCGCTCCATGTGGTGCTGCCGGGTGCCATCGACGACCCGGCGGCACCGAGCGGCGGCAACACCTACGACCGCCGGGTGCTGACCGGCCTGGCCGCCGGCCGCGACGTGCACGAGATCGCGGTGCCGGCGCCCTGGCCGCACCCGCGGGCCGCGGCCACCGCGGCCCTGGGCCGGGCCCTCGGCCGGATCCCGGACGGCGCGCCGGTGCTGCTCGACGGCCTGGTCGGCTGCGCCGTGCCGGAGCTGCTCGAACCGCACCGCGACCGGCTCCGGCTGGTCGTGCTCGTGCACCTGCCGCTCGGCGACGAGACCGGCCTCTCCCCCGCCGAGGCCGCCGAGCTGACCGCGCGGGAGCGGCGCGCGCTGCACGCCGCCGC
>NZ_JBEZXZ010000382.1:0-3198 GCF_040638275.1 Actinoplanes sp. NPDC026623
GCCGGGCGGCGGACCACCAAAGGGCGGGCCGCCGGCCTGAGGCGGCACCGGGGCGGGGGGCGGCCCCCCCGCCGGCGGGGGGGCCCCCGCCCGCCGCCGCACCCGCGGCTACTGGCGCGGGGCCCGGCTGCTGTCGCGGATGATCAGCTCGGTCGCCAGCTCGATGCGGGGCGCCTGGATCTCCTCGCCCTGCGCCAGGCGCAGGATCGTCCGGGCGGCCAGGCCGCCCATCTCGGCGAGGGGCTGCCGGACCGTCGTGAGCGGCGGCGACGCCCACCGGGCCTCCGGGAGGTCGTCGAAGCCGACCACGCTCAGGTCGTCCGGCACGCGCAGCCCGCGCCGGCGGGCCGCCTCGTGCACCCCCAGCGCCATGGTGTCGCTCGACGCGAAGATCGCGGTGGGGGGTTCGGCCATGTCGAGCAGCGACGAGCCGCCGGCGAAGCCCGAGTCGTACAGGAAGTCTCCCTGGCGGATCAGGTCCTCGTCCGGCTTGAGGCCCGCGGCCTCGAGACCCGCGCGGTAGCCGTCCATCCGGGCCCGGCTGCACAGCAGGTTCTTGGGGCCCGCGACGAAGCCGACCCGGCGGTGGCCGAGCTGCACCAGGTGCTGGGTCGCCGACAGGCCGCCGGCCCAGTTGGTGGCGCCGATCGTCGGCACGTCGATCGCCGCGCCGCCGGCCGGGTCGATCACCACGACCGGGATGTTGAGCCGTTGCAACTCCGCGTAGACCGGGGTGGTCAGGTCGGAGGTCACGAAGATCACGCCGTCGGAGGCGCGGACGTAGAGGTTCTGCAACCACTGGCGGGTCGCCGCCGACCGGCGGTGCACCGCCGAGACGACCGTGCCGACGCCCGACGTGTGCATCACGTCCTCGACTCCCCGGATCAGCTCCACCGCCCAGGGGCTGTCCAGGTCGTTGAAGACCAGGTCGACCAGGGCCGCCTTCCCGGCCTGCTGGCGCGACGCCCGGCGCCGGTACCCGTGCTGTTTGAGCAGGGTCTCCACCATCTCCCGGGTCTGCGGAGACACGTCGGCGCGGCCGTTCAGCACTCGGGAGACCGTGGGTACCGACACCCCGGCCTCGCGGGCGATCGCGGCGATGGTCACGCGGGCCACGGCGTTCTCCTCGTAAGTTTCGGAATCAGCTTTCGGAAGTATTCCACAGTCGCGGCCGGAAAACATGAAACCCATTTGCGCCCATCGATATTGATCACCCGAGGACCCGCGCGCCGTCACCCCATAGCGCCACGTGATCTCTTCGGTCGGCCGGCGCTCGCGTCCTTTGGGGGAGAGCACCGTTAGTTCCCGTTGTGCGTAATAACCGAAATAGCCTGAAATCAGCCGCACGTCGACTCCTGACCGTCAGCGTCGCCACCGTGGTCGTCGCCGTGGGTGGCGTCGCCTTCGCCGAAGTCGTGTCCGGGGCGCCCACGCCGTCGCCATCGTTCAACGGCCCGGTGTACGCGATCGCACACCGCGGCGACGTCGTCTACGCCGGCGGCTCCTTCACCGCCGCCCTGGTCGGCGGCAAGTCCATCGCGCGGCAGCGGCTCGCGGCGTTCAACGCGCGCACCGGGACCCTGCTCGACTGGAACCCCGGCGCCGACGCGACCGTCAGGGCGCTCGCCGTCGATGGCAACACCGTCTTCGCCGCGGGCGACTTCGACAAGGTCGCCGGCATGTCCCGCGACGCCGTGGCGAGCATCGACGCCACCTCCGGCGCCCTCGGCGCGCTCAAGCACACCGTGCTCGGGCAGCCGAACGCGCTCGCCGTCGCCAACGGCCGGCTCTACGTCGGGGGCAGGCTCACCGCCGTGGACGGCCTGCCGAGGACCAACCTGGCCGCCTTCAGCACCACCACCGGGCTGCTGGACGCCTGGGCGCCGACCACCGACGACAACGTCAACGCGCTCGCCGTCGCCGGCAACCGGGTCTTCCTCGGCGGCCCGTTCCACAAGACCAACGGGGTCCGCTCGACGCTGCGGCTCGCCGCGGTGGACGGCACGACCGGCGCGGTCGACGCGGCCTTCATGCCGAAGCCGGTCTCGCAGGTCTTCGCGCTCGCCACGGACGCCGACGGCGTGTACGCGGCGCTGGGCGGACTGGGCGGCCGGGCCGTCGCGTACACGTTCGCCGGCGCGACCCGCTGGACCCGGGTGTTCGACGGCGACGCGCAGGCGATCACCACGATGAACGGCACCACGTACGTCGGCGGGCACTTCGACAAGGCCTGCACGACCACGAACAACGGCGTCAAGGGCGTCTGCACCGACGGCTCCGTGCCGCGGGTCAAGCTCGCGGCGATCGACGGCGCGGGCAACCTGACCGACTGGGCCCCGCAGGCCAACGGCGTCGTCGGGGTGCGCACCCTCGCCGCGAACCCGGCGAACGGGCTGGTCAGCGCGGGCGGCGACTTCACCACGGTGACCGGAACGGCGCAGAAGCGGTACGCGTCCTTCGGCGGGCCGACCGAGGGCGCTCCCGTCCCGCCGGCGCCGCCCGCGCCGCCGTCGCCGTACGTGGCGTCGTACAACTTCGACTCGACGGTCGCCGACGGCACCTACGACGACGGCTCCGGCAACGGCCACCTGCTCCGGACGTACGCGGTCAACGCCGGCGCGCTGAAGACGGTCCGGCACGGCGACGGGCAGGGGCTCGCGTTCCCGTCCAAGTGCACCGGCCCGGACTGCGCCCGGGTGGTGCTGCGGGCCGACAACGTCGCGGACCTGAACCCGGGCGGCCGGAACCTGCGGTACGGCGCGGCGGTGCTGCTGTCGCCGGCCGAGACCTCATCGGGCGAGAACGTCCTGCAGAAGGGCTACTCGACCGGCGGCGGCCAGTACAAGCTGCAGGTCGACGGCGTCTCCGGCAAGCCGACCTGCGTGATGAGCGGCCAGACCGAGCCGACGATCCACGTGGCCCGGGGCGCCCGGTCGATCGCCGACGGCGAGTGGCACACGCTCGAGTGCCGGCGGGCCGGTGCCAGCCTGTCGATCGTCGTCGACGACCAGGAGGTCGGCACCGCGACGGTGCCGGTCGAGCTCGCGGTCGACACGACGCAGCCGCTGAGCCTCGGCGGCAAGGGCACCGGCGTGGAGAACGACCAGTTCCACGGCAGCATCGACGACGTCTGGATCAGCGTCGGCTGACCGACCCGGGCGGGGTGCCCCCCGGGGGGGCGGGCCGCGGGCGCAGGGA
>NZ_JBEZXZ010000383.1:0-3161 GCF_040638275.1 Actinoplanes sp. NPDC026623
GGGCGCCGGGCGGACCAGGGCGCGCAGCAGGTGCGGGATCGGGCCGGCCGCGCGGACGGCGGCGAGGTCGAGCGGGATCGGCGCGAGGACCGGGCGGCCGGCGGTCAGCGCCAGGTCGAACAGCTCCAGGCCGGTCGCGGTGTCCACCGGCAGGGTGCCGGAGCGGGCGATTCGCCTGCGGTCGGCGTCGGTGAGGTGGACGGTCATCCCGCTCTGCTGCGCCCACAGACCCCAGGCCAGGGCCACGGCGGGCAGGCCCTGCGCGGCGCGCTGCCGGGCCAGGCCGTTGAGGAACGCGTTCGCGGCGGCGTAGCCGGCCTGGCCGGCGCCGCCGAACAGGCTCGCGTCCGAGGAGAACAGGACGAACGCGGCGAGCGGCCGGTCGCGGGTCAGCTCGTGCAGGTGCAGCGCCGCGTCCACCTTGGGCCGCAGCACGTTCGCGAGCCGTTCGGGGGTGAGCGAGCCGAGCACGCCGTCGTCGAGGACGCCTGCGGCGTGCACCACGGCGGTGAGCGGGTGCCCGGCCGGGATCGCGTCGAGCAGCGCGCGCAGGGCGTCGCGGTCGGCGGCGTCGCAGGCCGCGATCCGCACGTCGGCGCCGTGCCCGGCGAGTTCGGCGGCGAGCGCGGCAGCACCGGGGGCGTCGGCGCCGCGGCGGCTGGTGAGCAGCAGGTGGCGTACGCCATGGGTGGTGACCAGGTGGCGGGCGACCAGCGCGGCGAGCCCGCCGGTGCCGCCGGTGATCAGCACGGTGCCGTCCGGGTCGATCGGCGCGGAGACGCCGCCGCCGGGCGTCGCGGGGACCCGCACCAGGCGGCGGCCGTGCGGCACGCCGTCATGCAGCGCGACCTCGGGCTCGCCGGTGGCCACCGCCAGCGCCACGGCCTGCTCGACCGGCAGGCTGTCGTCGGCGTCGACGAGCAGCAGCCGGTCCGGGTTCTCGGCCTGCGCGGAGCGGACCAGGCCGCGCACCGCGGCGGCGGCCGGGTGGTCCGCGGCGGCCCGGGTGACCACGGCCAGCCGGTCGTCGCCGGCCAGCAGGGTCTGCAGCTCGAGCAGGGCGTCGCGGACCGCGGCGTGCACGTCGCCGGCGGCGCTGCCGTGCCCGCCGAGCTCGACGATCCGCCAGCCGGCCGGCGAGGCGGGCGCGCTCGCCGGCAGCGGCGTCCAGTCCGGCTCGAACATCGCGTCGTGCAGCACACCGGCGTCGGCGAGCGCCGCGGCCGCGACCGGGCGGGAGAGCAGCGCGTCGACCGAGGCCAGCACGGCGCCGCCGCCGTCGTACAGGGTCAGGGCGACCGTGTCCGGGCCGGCCGGGTTCATCCGGACGTACGCCCGGGTGGCGCCGGCCGCCCGCAGGGAGACGCCGGACCAGGCGAACGGGACGCGCACCTCGTCACTCGCGTCGCCGAGCAGGCTGGACGCGTGCAGCGCGGCGTCGAGCAGGGCCGGGTGCAGGCCGTATCCGTCGGCGCCGCCGGTGGGCAGCGCGACCTCGGCGAGCACCTCGTCGCCGCGTCGCCAGGCGGCCCGCAGGCCCTGGAACGCCGGCCCGTAGCCGTATCCGGCGGCGGCGAGATGGTCGTAGAAGCCGTCCAGGTCGATCGGCTGGGCGCCGTCCAGCGACCACGGCCCGGCGTCGGCGGGGCTGTCCGCGGCGACCACCCCGGCCGCGTGGCAGCGCCACTCGCCGGCCGCCGACGAGTAGATCTCGACCGGCCGGGTTCCGTGTGGGTCCGGCCCGCCGACGACGACCCGGATCGGCACGCCGGCGCGTTCGCCGAGGATCAGCGGCTCCTGCAGGGTCAGCTCGGTCAGCCGCCCGCAGCCCAGCTCGTCCCCGGCCCGGATCGCCAGCTCGACGAAGGCGGTGCCGGGCAGCAGGATCCGGCCGTGCACGGCATGGTCGGCCAGCCACGGCTGGTCCGCCACCGACAGCCGGCCGGTGAGCACGACGCCGCCGGGTTCGGGCAGCGCGACGGCGGCGCCGAGCAGCGGGTGCCCGGTCGCGGTCAGGCCGAGGCCGGCCGGGTCGGTCCCGGCGCCGCGCCCGTCGAGCCAGAACCGCCGGCGCTGGAACGGGTAGCCGGGCAGCTCGACGCCGTCGGCGCTCGCGCCCGGGTACATCGCGTCCCAGTCCGGTTCGGCGCCACGGACGTACGCGGCGCCGACCGCGGCCAGCAGGGTGGCCGGCTCGGGGCGGCCGGAGCGCATTGCGGGCACGAAGACGATCCCGGCCGACGGGTCGACGCACCGCTGGCCCATCCCGCTGAGCACGCCGTCCGGGCCGATCTCGACGAACGTGCGGACGCCCTGCGCGGCCAGCTCGGTGACCGCGTCGGCGAAGCGCACGGTCTCCCGCACGTGCCGGACCCAGTAGTCGGGCGAGCAGATCTCGGCGGCGCTGATCTCCGTGCCGGTCACCGCGGAGACGATCGGAATCGTCGGCGCCGAGAACGACAGCACCCGGACCAGCCAGCGGAAGTCGGCAAGCATCGGCTCGGTCCGGGCGGAGTGGAACGCGTGGCTGACGACGAGCCGCTTGGCGCGCCGCTTGCGCCGCTTCCAGCGGGTGACCAGCGCGTCGACCGACCGGGCCGCGCCGGACACCACGACGGCGTCGGGCGCGTTGACCGCGGCGATGTCCAGGTGGGCGTCGAGCAGCGGCCGGATCTCGTCCTCGCCGCCCTCGATCGCGGCCATCGCGCCGCCGGCCGGCAGCTCCTGCATAAGCCGGCCGCGCACCGCGACCAGGGCGGCCGCGTCGGTCAGCGACAGCACGCCGGCGACGTGCGCGGCGGCGATCTCGCCGACCGAGTGACCGGCCAGGAAGTCCGGGCGGATCCCCCAGGACTCGATCAGCCGGTACAGCGCGACCTCGACGGCGAACAGCCCGGCCTGGGTCCACATCGTCTGGTCGAGCTCGTCGCCGCCCGCGAACACGACGTCGCGGACCGAGCCGGGCAGGTGCAGGTCGAGCGCGGCGCAGGCGTCGTCGAACGCGGCGGCGAAGACCGGGTACGCCGCGTGCAGCTCGCGGCCCATCCCGGCGCGCTGCGCGCCCTGCGAGGACGGCGCGAACGCCTCGGAGATCATGCGGTTGCTCGGGCATGCGTCGTTGACGACGTCGCAGGGTTACATCGAGGTGACGGCGGCGCACC